>CANRCS010000071.1 GCA_947629195.1 uncultured Bacilli bacterium
TTAAATATTGATAGCATTGATGTAGATGTATGTACAAATGCTACACCAAAACAATTAATGGAAATATTTGAAGATGCTATTCCAAATGAAGAATATGGTAGTATTAAACTTACATATAAAAAAGTCAATTTTGAAATTACAACTTTTAGAAAAGAAAAAAAATATATTGATAATAGAAAACCAATTGAAATCGAATATATAGATAGTCTCTCCGAAGATTTAAAAAGAAGAGATATCACAATTAATACTATATGTATGGATAGTGAAAAGAATATAATAGATTTAATGGGTGGTATAAAAGATATAAAAAGTAAATTAATAAGAGTAGTAGGAGATGTTAATAAAAAGTTAGAAGAAGATGCTCTTAGAATCCTTAGATGTGTAAGATTTGCTACTAAATTAAAGTTTAGAATTGATTATAAAACAAAAAATGCAATTAAGAAAAATGCATATTTACTTAAAAATCTTTCATATCAAAGAAAAAAAGAAGAATTAGATAAAATATTTTCTAATCCTAATTTAAAATATGGTATTAACTTAATTAAAAAATTAGGGTTAGATAACTATTTGGAACTACATAATATTAAAAAACTTAGATTAGTAGATGATATTTTAGGTATATGGGCACAACTTGATGTATTAGATATATACCCATTTACTAAAAATGAAGAAGAACAAATTATAAAAATAAATAAATTATCAAATAGTAAAGATAACTTAAATGACCCATATACAATATATAAATATGGTGGATATATTGTTAGTGTAGTTGCAAAAATCAGAAGAATGAATGTAGATAGAATATGTTCTATATATGATAATTTAACAATATACAATAGAAATGAAATAGATATAGATGGAGAAGACATAATCAAAAAATTAAATAAAGAAGCAGGTCCTTGGGTTAGTGAGATAATAAAAGATGTTGAAAAACAAATCGTATATAAAAAACTTGAAAATGAAAAAGAAACTATTCTAGAATATATTATAAATAAATATCAGTAAACATACTCTTATTTAGGAGTGTGTTTTTATATGAAGAAAATATTATTTGTAATAGTTTTAATATTAATAACTCCAGTATTTTTTAAATCAAAAGAAAAGCAAGTTTTTAACGATACATATGATATAATTTTTAAAAATAATGAAGTAGGAATAACTTTTATATTAGAAAATAATACAAATATAATATTAATAAATGATGAAGATAACATAACAGATTTAATAGTATTAGATTATAAAAATATTGATAACCTAAATAAAGTTATTGATAAATTAAAAATACCTGAAATTAGAAATATATATACTGTAACTCCAGTATTAATTAATTATAATAATAAAAATAGTCAAGAAATAAAAGTAGATGAAAATAATATTATAGAATTTAATTACAATTCTAGAAATTTTTGTATATATATAAATGAATCGGAAATAAATGATAATATAAATTGTAACTTTGTTTATATGTATAAATTTAATAAAAATACAAATACTGAATTTGGAAGTAATACAGAAATAGTATTTCAAAATTATAAAAATAGATTACCAATAAATATACAAGAGAGTTTATATGAAAATTGGATTGATCTTTATACAATTAGTCCCTATGAATATACTACTTTAAAAATATTAAAAGATGGATATGATACAATTATTGTTCCAATTATTAAATAAACCTGTTATAATAAACTTAGGTTATTTATGAAAGAAAGGTGCAAGAATTAAAATGAAAAAAATAATAATAGCAGTACTTAGCATTTTAGTATTTAGTTTCATTTTAGTTGTATTGATTACTAATCTTAGTTCACATAATTATAATAAAAATAATTTAAAAGTAGAAAATAATTTTATTTCTAAAAATAAAAATGTTAAGAACATTAATGTAGAACAATATTATGGTGAACAACAATATTATATAGTATCATATAAACTTGATAATAAAGATTATATAAGCGTTTTAGATAACAATGAAAAGGAAATAGTTAAGGTTGATAAATCAACGCTATATGACCTTAAAAAGACTTCTAAAATAGGTTATAAATATGATAAACTAATTTATGAAGTTAAAAAAAATAGTAATGATGGATTTACATATTCATATTATGATGCTATAACAGGAGAATTTATAAAAAAAATTAAATTAAATAAGTAGGGGATATTTATGGGAAATACTAAAACTGATAAACTAATAGAATTAATGAAATTAGGTAATATTTCTATTCCAAAATATATATTTCAAAATTATAAAAAAATTGGAATGGATGATAGTGAATTTATAGTAATGATGTATTTAATAAATTTAGGAGAAAAAATACCATTTAATCCTAAGATTTTATCTGAAGAATTATCAATTAGTCAATCAAAAATTTTAGAGATTATAAATTCACTTAGTGAAAAACAATTATTATCTATCGATATTGAAAAAAATCAAATAGGAATTACAGAAGAATATATATCATTAAATCCATTTTATAATAAACTTTCTATGATAATGGTAGATATGATAAATAAAAAGGAAGAAAATAAAGTTGATAATAATTTGTTCCAAATATTTGAAAATGAATTTGGAAGAACTCTATCACCTATGGAATATGAAATAATAAATGGATGGGTAAATGAAAAGTTTAGTAATGCAATTATTATTGAAGCATTAAAAGAAGCGACATTTAATGGTGTTAGTAGTTTAAGATATATTGATAAAATATTATATGAGTGGAAGAAAAAGGGTATTAAAAATGTAAATGATGTTAGAAATTTACAAAATAAACATAAAGAAAAAAAAGAAGAAGTAGAAATATTTGATTATAACTGGCTAGATGGAGAGTAGTATGAAAGAGAAAGTATATAATATTACATCTTATTTAGATGAACTTTTCCCTAATCCAAGATGTGAACTTAATTATAATAAAGATTATGAACTTTTAATAGCAGTAGTTTTAAGTGCTCAAACAACTGATAAAAGAGTGAATAAGGTAACTGCAGTTTTATTTGATAAATATCCAACTCTAAAAGATTTAAAAAATGCAGATATCAAAGATATTGAGAAAATAATAAAGGAGATTGGTACATTTAGAAAAAAGGCTGTATTTGTAAAAGAAATAGCTACTTTTTTAGATGATAATTACGATGGTAAAGTACCTAATGATAGAAAGGTATTAGAAAGTTTAAGTGGAGTAGGAAGAAAAACTGCAAATGTTGTATTAAGCAATTTATTTGATGAACCATGTATTGCAGTTGATACTCACGTTTCAAGAGTTAGTAAAAGACTTGGTTTGGCATATAAAAATGATAGTGTTGAAGTAATAGAAAGAAAACTTATGAAAAAGTTAGATAAATCAATATGGAGTAAGACACATCATCAAATGGTACTGTTTGGAAGATATCATTGTAAAGCTATAAATCCAGAGTGTGAAACTTGTAAATTATATGATATGTGTAAGGAAAAGAAACTTAAAGTATAATAAGTTTCTTTTTTAACACAAAAAGATATTGCAATTTGCAATATCTTTTATGTTTCTGAATCATCATCTGGTGATGTACTATCACCACTATCATCTCTTCCAATTATTATTGTTCTTTCTAAAGTATATGTTTGATTGTTATAACTTACTGTATATGTGATTATAACTGTTCCTGGTTCATTATACCAATCTCCACTTTTACTTTCACTTTTGACCCAAGTAGCTTTTTTAGTAACATCTTTATTTCCTTCTTTTACTATTATTCCTGGATCAACAAATTTATTTCCGAGTGTTAACTTAATAACTTCATCACCTGCAAGAGAAACAGTTACCTTACTTTTTTCTTCTGGTTTTATAGCACTTAAATCAAGTATTGCAGTGGCACCATTACTTAACATATCTCCTAAATTTGAGTAAGATACTTTAATTGTAAATGTATATTTTTTACCATTTGTAACATTAACTTTATAACTTGTTGCATCAGTAGTTCCAATTTCTTTTGTATTACCATCAACTTGCTCGTATACATGATATGTCGGCAGTCCATTAGTTTCAGGTAGGTAAGGAGCAGTCCATGATAATGTAGCAGTTCCATTATTTTCTTTTACAGATAAATCTGAAACATCAGGTATTTGCATATATTCTGAACTTGATTCTGTTGGTTCAGTTCCTTTTTTAAACCAATCTGTTACTTTCAAATAATCAGGTGTATATTCATTTGCAAGTTTAAGTGGGTCAGAGCCTTGAACGACAGTTACTTGAACAACACTATCAGGTGGTTGGAATGTGTTTCCAGTTTTTTCAAATATTCCAGAAGCAACTGCACTCCAAATTTGTCTTCTGTCATTCCAGTTTCTTGTTGTAAAGTAATGCGAGCTATCTATATTGTCATATCCGTACCATACTCCAATTGAGTATTGTTGGTCAAATCCTACAACCCATAAATCATTTAATGAGTTATCAGGAAGTCTATATAATGATTTAGTTTTGGCATCAAAGTTTGATGTACCAGTTTTAGCTGCATATTGTACACCATTTATTTTGTTAAGAGCAATATTACCATTATCTATACCACTACGAAGCATATCTGTTATCATCCATGCAGTAGAGTCTGCCATAGCTCTTGTCTTAGTAGTATTAAATGTTTCTTCGCTACCATCTTGTCTATATACAATTTTGTTTACCGTGTAAGGTTTAATATAATATCCACCATTTCCAAATGCTGCATAAGCTGCTGCCATTTGTAGAGGGTTCGCACCATTAAATGCACCTAATGCATGGGCTTCATGAAGTCTTCCATTTTCCTCTTCTGGAGTCATACCTAATCCCTTAACAAATTCAAGAATCTTTTTATTATCAACTGATTGAAATGCTTTTAGAGCAGGTATATTTCTTGATTTTGTAAGAGCAGTTCTCATTGATATAGCTCCCATATATGTACCATCATCATTTTTTATTGAAGGACCATTAGTGTATGAATGTGGTTCATCAACGAATGTTTTAAGTGGGTTCCAATCTTCATATTCGATACCTGGACCATAATCGAATAGAGGTTTTGCAGTAGAACCAATTTGTCTTTTTATCATCGTTGCATTGTTATATGTTTTTTCACCAGTTTTATTTCTACCAGCACCAATCGCAACAATCGCACCAGTATTTATATCAGTTACCGCTATACCAGTTTGAACAACATCATCTTTAAATTGGAAACCTTCACCAGATAAAATCTTTTCAATATGTTGTTGCTTATCATCTTTAAGTGCGGTATAAATTTCCATAGAAACATTATATGGACTTTGTCCTGTTTTTTCTTCAACTTCGCT
>CANRCS010000072.1 GCA_947629195.1 uncultured Bacilli bacterium
TACCAGTCATTTTTTTGTAACCATCTTCTGTAATGTGTTTTATATCTAAAATAATTAAGTCTACATAATCTAATAATTCTATATAATTATTTCCTACACCTGATGTATCAAGACAAATATTAATATTTTCTTTTTTTAATAATTTACAACATTCTAGTAAAAATTCAGATTGTATTAAAGGTTCACCACCTGAAAAAGTAACTCCACCATTTTTTCCATAATAAGGTTTATATCTTTTAATTTTATTTACTAGTTCTAAAGGTGTATATTTATCACACGTTTTTATCTCCCAAGTTTCTGGATTGTGACAAAATATACACCTTAATGGACAACCTTGCATGAATATAACTGTACGTATTCCAGGTCCATCAACTAGCCCCATGCTTTCAATTTTATTTATATAACCAATCATTACATTTTAGTATGGAAAGTTCTTGAAATTACTTCTTCTTGTTGTTTTCTAGTAAGTCTATTAAATCTTACTGCATAACCAGATACACGTATTGTAAGTAGTGGATATTTATCTGGATTTTCCATTGCATCAATTAATGTTTCACGATTTAATACGTTAACATTTAAATGATGTGCACCTTGTGAAAAATATCCATCCATTAAACTAACTAAATTTTGAACTCTAGTTTCATCATCACTACCTAAAGAATCAGGTACTATTGAGAATGTATTTGAAATACCATCTTTACAACATTTAGCATATTCTAATTTTGCTACTGAATTTAATGAAGCAATCGCACCATTTTCATCTCTACCATGCATTGGATTAGCGCCTGGTGCAAAAGGTACACCTGCTTTTCTACCATCAGGAGTTGCTCCTGTTTTAGAACCATATACTACATTTGATGTAATTGTTAATACTGACATAGTAGGTTCTGCATCTCTATATGCTTTATGTTTTGATAATTCAGAGTACATTTTTTCAAGTATTTCTTTTGCAATTGAATCTACTCTATCATCGTCATTACCGTATTTTGGATAATCACCTTCTATTTCAAAGTCAATTGCAATACCTTCTTCATTTCTAATTGGTTTAACTTTAGCGTATTTTATGGCTGATAAAGAGTCAGTTGCAACAGATAATCCTGCTACACCATATGCCATATATCTATGAACATCGGTATCATGTAATGCCATTTGTCCTGCTTCATAAGCATATTTATCATGCATATAGTGAATTATATTCATTGCATCTGAATAAATTTTGGCAACACGTTCTAACATTTTGAAGTATGAAGCTTTTACTTTTTCATAGTCTAATACTTCATCTTTCATAATATCAAATCCATCAATTACTTTTTTCATCTTCATTTCATCAATTCCACCATTGATTGAATATAACAATGATTTCACTAAATTACAACGTGCACCAAAGAATTGCATATCACGTCCTACTCTCATTGCTGATACACAACAAGCAATTGCATAATCATGCCCATAAACTGGTCTCATTACATCATCATTTTCATATTGTATTGCATCTGTTTTGATACTCATTTCTGCACAATATTTTTTGAAATTTTCTGGTAGTTTAGTACTCCATAAAACTGTCATATTAGGTTCTGGTGCAGGATCAAGATTAGTTAGGGTATGTAAAATTCTATAAGATGTCTTATTTACCATACTTTTTCCATCTTCGTTTATACCACCAATTGAACATGTAACCCATGTAGGATCACCTGAGAATAATTCATCATATTCAGGAGTTCTTAAATGACGTACCAATCTAAGTTTAATTACAAATTGGTCTATTAATTCTTGAACTTCCCTTTCAGTAATTATTCCTTCTTTTAAATCTCTTTCAAAGTAAATATCTAAAAATGCATCTACTCTACCAAGACTCATAGCTGCTCCATTATTTTCTTTAACAGCAGCTAAATAACCAAAATATAACCATTGAACAGCTTCTTTAGAATTTTTTGCTGGTTTAGATATATCATATCCATATTTTAAAGCCATTTTCTTTATTTCATCTAATGCACGATATTGCATAGATAATTCTTCACGAATACGAATTAAGTTATCATCCATATCACCTTTATAAACAACATCAAAGTCGTGTTTTTTAACTTCCATTAAATAATCTATACCATAAAGTGCGATACGTCTATAATCACCGATAATTCTTCCACGACCATAAGCATCAGGAAGTCCAGTTAATAATCCTACGTGACGAGCAATTCTTATATCATCAGTATAAGCATCAAATACACCTTGATTATGTGTTTTTCTATATTCATTAAAATATTTGTCTACTAAAGGATTTAATTTGTATCCATATGAATCAAGTTCAGTATAAACCATACGAATTCCACCATATGGGTTTACAGCTCTTTTTAGTGGAGCGTCAGTTTGAAGACCAACTATAACTTCATTATCTTTATCTATATATCCTGCATCAAATGCATTTATAGAAGCCATGTGGTCTACATCTATATCAAGTACATGTTTTTTTAATTCTTCCTTTAAAAGTTCTGAACATTTATCCCATACTTTTTTAGTTCTATCAGTTTTATCTGTTAAAAAACTAGAATCTTCATTATAAGCAGTGTAATTTTTTTGAATAAAATCACTAACATTTATTTCATTACACCAATCACCCTTGTTAAAATTTTTCCATTCTTCTTTCATATTTTAAACTTCCCTTCTATTATATTAATGCAAAAACGCATTATCCCATTATAGCACAAAATATATTTATAATGTCAATATTTGTAAGAAAAAATACATAAATATTTATTATGATATCTACATATTTAAAAAGAACAATTCTAATCCGATATTTTTATTTGTTTTTCCACTTTTTATATCTATGTCCAAATTTGATAAATCAAGTAAATATTTTTTCAATAAATCATAATTTAGATTCTTGCCCTTTTGAATAGCAAGTTTGACTCTATATGGATGGACAGCTAACTTTTTAGCAATTTCACTTTCCCTTAATCCTTCTTCATTTAACAATTTACATTGCAATATCAATCTAAATTGATTAGATAGCATTACAATTATTTTAGTAGCATCTTCATTCGAATAATGCATTAAATCTTCATATATTTCAAATATTTTAGGCTTATCATTTGAAACTACACAATCTACCAAATCAAAAATATTATTATGGATATTTTTAGATATAACATTATTAATATCCTCTGTAGTTATATCTTTATTATTCATCTTATATAAAATTAATTTAGATAATTCATTATTAATATTAAGTAAATCATCACCGACATATTTAATAATTAAATCAATATCATTATTATTGATTTTATATCCCAATTTATTTAATCTATCTTTTATATAATTAGATAACTCATAGTTATTTAATTTATTACAATTAATAACTTTACATATTTTTTTAATTTCTTTAGTTATTTTTTTTCTTTCATCAATCGTATCATTTAAAGTTATTATTAAAATAGAATTTGGATTATAATTATTAAGATATTTTATAAGTAAATCTGTATTATATGTTCCCTTTTTAGTTTCCGAGGACAAAAACGTAGCATTATCACATATAACTATTTTTTTATCACAAAACATATCATAAGTATCAAGTTCATTTACTAAATTTTCTATTGTTTCTTCTTCCATATTATATTTGACAACTAAGTTCTCATCTATATTGTGAAATTTCATTATTTTCTTAATATTAGTTTTTATCAAATATTTATCTTCTCCATATACTAAATAGTTATTATCCATATATACCACCATCTATCATAAGTATAGTTTAAATGAGAATTAATGTAAATAAAAGTAGGCAAATTTTGTCTACTTTTAGTGTTAAATTTTATATATCATTATTTATTACCATTGTTCATACTTTCATCATAAACAATAACAATTTTACCATATTAAAGTGAGATGTCATACCCATTTGTTTATGATGGAAGTCATCTCACTTCATTTACTATGATATCATATTTTTGTTTTTTCTCATTTATGTCTAGTAACATTTATATTACTTTTACAGACTATTCAATTATTGAATTTTTTCATAAGTTGCTATATATTTACCTAATACAATACCTGTACCAAGGTCACTTGTAGCCATTTTTCTTGTAGATACTAATTGCCAACCGACAAATCTATATCCATATTTTGCAGCTGGTGCCATAACTGTATAGGTTGTAACATCTCCACGTCTTCCTGATAATAAATTAGAAACTTTAGTACCCGTGCTAGGATCGGTAAATCCTTCACATTTGTTTAAATCACATTCTAATTCAACAAACCAAATATACCCTTGTTGATCTTCACCACAATGATCTCCTCTACAACTGATAAACAATTCTTTATTTGCGCTATAGAAATTAAATTCTACTGTTTTCTTTTTTGCTTCTTCTTCTATTTGCTTAACTTGTTCTTCTGTTGTCTTATTTATTTTATCCATTAATTCTGGATAATCACTAAGATTAAACTTAGAACCTTGTTCTTCTGATTTATTTTCTTGTTTTTGTTCTTGTTTTGTTGTTGTATTATTTTTTGTAGTAGATTGTGTTTTTTTACTTTCTGTAGTTGAATTAGATTCAGAAGTTTTATTAGAAGCTACTTTATTTTCTTTACTTTCTGTTTTCTTTGCTTCTGCAACTTTTTCTTCAGCATCTTTTTTATTTTGTTCTTTTTCTTCTACTGTTTTAGTTGCTTCTTCTACTTTTTTTTCAGCGGATTTTTTTGTTTCTTCAGCTTGTTTTATTTTCTCTGTTGCTGCATCTATTTTTGCTTGTGCGACTTTCTTTTCTTCTGGTGTCTTCGCATTTTCTAATTCAGCTAGTGCTTCTTCTTTTTCTTTAGAAGCTTCATTAATTGCTTCTTCAGCGTTTTTTACTTCTTGTTCTGCTGCTTCTTTATCCTCTTTAGCTTTGTTTAGCTCTTCTTCTGCTTGTTTAACTTCTTGTTCCATATTTTTTAAAGAAGAATTTTTTTGAGCACTTTTGGTAGTATAAGTTAATCCTCCATCATGTTTAATGTAGTTTTTTGTTAAAATACCAGCACCTGTTATTAAACCGAGTGATAGAAAACCTACAGTTGTTTTAATTACAATCTTATTCATAAGTATCCCTCCTTAATTATTATATGCGACAAAAAAATGTTTTCTACCTGTCATTGCCTTCAGTATATAGCTTTTTTAGCAAAATGTAAAGTTCTTTTAACTTTATTTTATACTATTTTGTTACAATTCACAGTCAATTTTAGAAAAAAAGATAAATAAAAAAAAGTTATCTTTTTTTTGTGGCTAATTTAA
>CANRCS010000073.1 GCA_947629195.1 uncultured Bacilli bacterium
CCTAATCTTTCTAATTTATTTACAATCATTTTTGTTTGTGTTTCTTTACCTGAACAATCTGTTCCTTCTATTACAATTATTTTACTCATAAGTATCTCCTTTTAATTTATAATATTGTTATTTTCATCAAATTTTATATCTAGAAATTTTTTAGATGATAGATAATCACACATATTTACAAATCTACTATGTTTACTTTTGGGTATTGGTAAAACTTCATTACCCTTATAATCTTTATTAAATTCTCCCATGTGACTTTCTATTGCTTCACAAATATATTTTATTTCTTCATCTAATAATTCTGTATTATCTTTATTATCCTGAACAAATTTACTAGCTAATATAGGATGTTCTACTTTTGTATATTTTTCTCTTGGTAGTCCTAATTTAATACCATCATGTAATATTAATGAAAGAATAATCAAATCTTTCTCATCACTTGTATAATTATTAATACATTTATTATTAAGCAGTTCATGCGCGATTCTAACTGCTGCTTTAGTATGTCTTACTAGTCCACCATCACCTAAGGCAAATGCTGGATGATATTTCCCTGTAGAACTTGCAGGTACTTCAAAAAAATAATCTGGTAATAAATCTATTAAAGTTTTTGAACTTTTTCTAATTCTTTCATTTTTAATATAATCTAACTCTCTATTAAATACTGTATATCTATCCATACTACTTCACTTCCTAATATTATTTAATATCATAACTAATATTTCATTTGATACAAATAAATATTTTTCATTAATAAATATATTTTCACCATCATCTATTAAATACTTTTTTTCTAATAAATCATCTAAATAAAAAGTATCATATATTTCTTGTGAAAATTTATCTTTAAATCTACTTTTATTTATTCCTTTAATCTTTCTTAAGCCTAAAATTATTTCATTTTCAATATTAATATCTTTTGATATTTTATCACTATAAAATAAATATTTTTTATCTAAATATTTAGTAATACTCCTAGTATTTTCATATCTAATATTATTAATATATCCATGAGCACCAAGTCCAAATCCATAGTATTCTTCATTATTCCAATATGTAAGATTATGTATAGACTCATAATTAGATATACTAAAATTACTTATTTCATAGTGTTCATAATTTCTTTTATTTAAATAACCACATATATATTCATACATAGAAGCACACAAATCATCATCTATTGGAGTGTAATTTTTAAGCGCTAATAAAGTGTTATCTTCTAATATTAATGAATAATATGAAATATGTGGAATATTAAGATTAATAAATGTATCCAAATCTTCTTTTATATCATTTATAGTTTGATTATTTATTCCAAAAATTAAATCGATATTAATATTATTAATATTGTATTTTTTTAGTAATTCAACAGTTTTAAATACATCTTTTTTATTATGTTTTCTATTTAAGATTTTTAATATTTCAGGATTAAAACTTTGAACTCCAAGACTAACTCTATTAACATTATAATTTTTGAATAATTTTATTTTTTCTTCATCCAAATTTTCAGGATTACATTCTATAGTAAATTCACAATTATTGTCTAAATTAAATATGGTTATAATGTTAAATAATTTTTCTAATTCATCAACACTTAAACAACTAGGAGTTCCCCCACCTATATATAAAGTTTTAATTATTTCGCCATTATATTTATTTTTAATTTCATTTTCTAAAGCATTCAAATAATCTATTATAATTTTTTTGTTATAATAGATTTTTGAAAAATCACAATATGAGCATATATTACTACAAAATGGAATATGAATATATACGCTTTTCACTATATTTTTCTTCCAGTTGATATTACATGATGCATATCAGTATTTTTCCCATTTAATATTTGAACTCTTTCAGATAATAGTGGATCATCAATCTTTGATTCATGGTGTCTTTGGGATCTTAAAGTAATATTAAACATATCAAGAATGTTATATCTTGAAAGTGCATATTTAATTCTATATTTAATTATTGCTTTTGTATCTTCAGGTTTTAAATCGACAGATTTTTTATTTTTAATTTTCTTAGCAGTTTCATCTATTTCACTTAAACTATTTATAAGTTGTTGTTTTTCTTCTTTAGTTTTACATAGGCTAAATTTGATGAAAAACATTCTAAGTTGTTTTTCAGCTAATTCTAATGATTCGTCCTTCATATATAATGTTTCATAATCTAAAACATATTCTATTGCTTTTTTTACATTATAGTTAGTATTAAATTGCATAATTTTTGAACGTAATTCTTCACTATCTTTATTAAGATATTTACTTATTACATTTATTGGTACCCTATATTCCAATATTAATTTAGTTGCTAAAGCAGCTTCCACATCACTTGTTAATTTCTTTTCCATAATATTTTCCTCCATTTACTTATCATTCATACTTAGGACAGATAAAAATGCTTCACTTGGTATTTCCACACTACCAATCATTTTCATTTTTTTCTTTCCTTCTTTTTGTTTTTCTAATAATTTTCTTTTACGGGATACATCTCCACCATAACATTTAGCTAATACATTTTTTCTCATTGCTTTTATATCTGTACGAGCTATAACTTTATTTCCAATCGTTGCTTGAATTGGTACTTCAAACATTTGTCTTGGAATAATTTCTCTTAATTTTTCTACTATTGCCCTGCCTCTTGAATATGCAAAATCTTTATGTACAATTATACTTAGTGCATCTACAATTTCACCATTTAATAGTATGTCCATCCTAACTAAATCACTAGGTTTATTCCCTATTATTTCATAATCAAAAGATGCATATCCTTTTGTAGAAGATTTAAGTCTATCAAAAAAGTCATAAACAATTTCTGATAAAGGTATTTCATAGTGTATATTAACTCTTGTTTTATCTATATAATCCATACTAATATAATTACCACGTTTATCTTGGCATAATTCCATAACTGATCCAATATATTCAGTTGGTACAAATATGTTTGTTTTTATATATGGTTCTTCAATAAATTGAATTTTTTGTTTTTCAGGTAGTTTTATCGGACTATCTACGACAATCTTATTTCCATTAGTTAGTGTTACATCATATATAACAGATGGTGATGTAGTAATTAAATCTATTTTAAATTCTCTTTCTATTCTCTCTTGTATAATTTCTAAATGTAATAGTCCTAAAAATCCACATCTATAACCGAATCCCAAAGCTTCTGAAGTTTCAGGTTCGTAAACTAATGAAGCATCATTTAATTTAAGTTTATCTAATGCATCTCTAAGAAGTGTATATTTATTAGACTCAACGGGATATATACCACAGAATACCATAGGTTTCATAGGTTTATAACCAGGTAACATTTCATTTGCTGGATTATCAGCTAAAGTTATAGTGTCCCCTACTTTTACATCTGATATACTTTTTATTGATGCACTAATCCATCCAACTTCGCCACATATAAGTTCATTTTTCTTAACTTCTTTTGGAGTATTTATACCAAGTTCTACTACATCGTAAGTAGCTTTAGTATTCATCATTTGAATTTTATCTTTATTACTTATCCTACCATCGACTATTCTTGTAAGCATAATTGCTCCTCTATATGGGTCAAATACACTATCGAAAATAAGGGCTCGTGTTTTGTTATTAATACTTCCTTTTGGTGGTGGTATTCTAGTTACGATAGCTTCTAATAATTTATCTATTCCAACACCAGTTTTCGCACTTGTAAGAATTATTTCATCATCACTAAATCCTAAAGTGTCAATTAATTCTCTTTTAACTTTTTCAACATCAGCATTTGGTAAGTCAATTTTATTAATAACAGGAATTATAGTTAAATCGTTTTCTAATGCTAGATATAAGTTTGCTAGAGTTTGAGCTTCTATTCCTTGTGCTGCATCTACAACTAAAATTGCTCCTTCACATGCTGCAAGACTTCTTGAAACTTCATATGTAAAATCTACGTGTCCTGGAGTATCAATCAAGTGTAATATGTAATCATTATTTTTATAATTGTAGTGTAGTTGTACTGCATTTAATTTTATAGTAATTCCTCTTTCACGTTCAATATCCATACTATCAAGTAGTTGTTCTTTCATTTCTCTTTGACTTACAGTTCCTGTACTCTCTAATATTCTATCAGCTAAAGTACTTTTACCATGGTCTATATGAGCTATAATTGAGAAATTTCTTATGTTTTTCTGTTTCATAAAACCACCATACTAATTATAGCAAAAAACATTGAACTATTAAAGCAAATAGTCAATGTTTAATAAATTATTTTAATACCTTAACACTATATTTATTATTTACTATTAATTATATTATTAATATATTCTTTTATTTCTATATCTTTAGCATTATCAAAAAAGTACTCTTTAAATGATTTATGATTTATAGTATTAAATAAAAACTCTTGGTCAATTTCTTTTAAAATAGTTAACATATCTTTATATGTAATTTTTTTTATATTATCTAAAATCTTTTTATTTGTTTGTTCTGGAATAACTCTTTCTATTGGATATCCACTACCAAACTCACTAGAAAATAAATTATCAAATATATTATCTAAAGTTAGTTCTGCACCCCATCCAAATCCTTTTGCATAAGGAATTGATATTGCATTACCATTATTTACTTTTGCAAAAAGAGTAACATCTGTTGGATCAATTATTAAACCACATAAAACGTTTGGAAAAGAATTACATGCCATCATTGCACCTTCTCCTGTTCCACATCCTGTAATAACAAAATCAACTGCACCACTATTTATAAGAATACCAGCTAGTAATCCTACTTGAACATAAGTAAGGTTTGCATCATTATCATCATTCATACCGTAGTTAAAGACTTCATGGTTATATTTTTTAGCAATTTTTTTAAGACTATTAAATATTATTTGATTTTTATTAGCCTGTGAGTTTTCATTTATTAACGCAATTCTCATATCAATTATCCTTTCAAATGTTAAAATCCGCTATCTACTTTATCAACACATGTACCTTCACCTGGTGATTTTCCTTTTTGATATTCTTGATCCATTATTGAACAAGAAGATTTAGTAATGGCATCTTTTAAATATCCACCCAAAAATTTTACAGCACCAACAGCAAAAACTGTAATTATTGCAATAATTAAAACATATTCTACTAACGCTTGCCCTTTTCTATTTAACATATTAACACCATCCATACTATAAGTACATTGTATATTTTATTTACTTATTTGTCAACGACCCTGTACTAAAAGTACAGGGCTTGATATAACTGCTAAAAGCAGATTGAAAGACTGAAAGTCTAT
>CANRCS010000074.1 GCA_947629195.1 uncultured Bacilli bacterium
GGACGCACTGCAGATCCATAAGACACATCATCCCTTTTTATATCACTATTTTCAGAAAACATAAGCACACCAGAATATCCACCATATCCATCGGGAGATAGGGTGCAAAAATAATTGCTTTTTCCATATAAATAAAAAGATATATTAGAGGATTTAGAAGATCCTCCTGCAAACATTACTTCATCTGCCGTTATAAGTCCTACTTTTAAATTTGTATATAATCCTCCATAATTTTTTGTTGTGTTAGGACACTTGAGACTTGGATTTAAATTTTCAATTCTATCGCTAGCTCCATAAGTTATATGACCAGCTCCATCATCATATATTATTGATGTATCATTACAAAATTTTGATGCTACAATATATTTATCATAGTCTGTCATATTATCATTGTACCATTTATCTAAAACTGTTTTTACTGTACTATCTTGAACATTTCCTTCGTCGTCTAAAAATGTATATCCAACATATTTTATAGCATTAGTAATTTCATTAAATGCACTTTTTCCTATACTTCCATCTGCTATTAATCTTATTGTTCCATCTCCATTTATTCTTACTATTCTCCATAACATATCTTCTCCTGCACTGTGATAAATTTTACCAGTTTCTTCATTTATATCTGTATTTGGCCATTTTAATCCGTCAAATTTTACATAGTTATTTTCTACTGCCCCTCTAAAGTAGTATGTTGGACCATCATCATCATAATCACGTAATAATCCTTCATTTGTTGTTGCAGCTTGACTAAAGTCTGGGGTTGTAGTTGATAAGGTATTATCTTTTTTAATTGCGTCAACCAAAGTTGTGTTACGTATTGTAAGTTGTTTAGTTTCTACTTCTAATTTGCCGTGGAAATGTCTTCCAATTACTTCATTTGGAACTTGGTCTTTTAACCATAATCTTAAATCATATGATTTTGATTCACCAGTTTTCAAAGTTCCAGAATCTAATATATTATCTGTTAGTGTTGATAGTAATATAGTTGAAGATTCATCACCACCCATATTCATTTTAATATATTTTCTTTCCATTAAATTACCTGAACAATTATCTTCACTTATTGTTGCAGTATCATCACTTAATTTTAGAGTATATGATATTGAATGTGAACCACTGTTTGTTATTGTAAATTTATATGGTGTTGAGTTTATTCCTTCTTCATCAGTCATTGGGTATGCACTTGCTAGATTAATGGTACCATTAGTATCAGGTGATGAATCACTTATATTTATTTCATAAGTACCAGTTGCTACTGTATCATTCGTACTAGCATTATCATTCCAAACAAAAGCTGCATATGATGAACCTAGTGTTACTAATACTACCATACAAATAGAAAATACAGTTATATTCATTTGTAATTTTATTTCTTTAAAAGATAAATTTCTTTTACCTTCGTTCTTTTGTATATCATTTCTACTTTTATTTAGTTTCGAAAATTTATTTTTATACATTTTCAAATCACCAACTTTATTATTACCTATAATATATTAAATCACATTTATAAGAAAAAATCTATACTTAATCATAAAAAAGTGGTTTTTCACCACTTTATCCAAGATGGATCTAAAAATTCTAAGGAGACAATAGTATTACATTCAAAATACAAGGCTGAGTTCACAGTTAAACTTCTTTTGTACTTAATTTGTAGCCTGCCTTATAGAATACACTATTCACGTAATACTATTTAGTGTATCCTTTACTATTATGTACAAATTCTGTTATTTTTATTTTACCAGTTTTTTCTAATGTTTCATCTAATTCATTTTTAGAAGCATTTAATGCCATTCCAATAACAAATATAAATGCAAGTAAATATACAAATAACATTAGAATAATTATATTAGATAAGTTTCCATATACTCTACCATAA
This sequence comes from uncultured Bacilli bacterium, assembly GCA_947629195.1. Taxonomy (GTDB): domain Bacteria; phylum Bacillota_I; class Bacilli_A; order RF39; family UBA660; genus JAFSEX01. The sequence continues at coordinate 1,877 of CANRCS010000074.1, forward strand.
TTTGAAAAATTAGCTAAATATATTGAATATATTTCTGTTGTAATTACCCATGATATTGTAGTAAATATCGCACCAGATGTAACATCTTTACTTTGTATTACTTTATCAGGAGAAATAGTATATATAAATTTTATACAAATATATATAAATAGTAAAGATATTGGTATTTTTAAAATATTATAAATTATCATAAAATTATTATAAAAATTTTGACTATTAAGTAAATTTGAAATTATATATATTATTTGTTTTCCAAATAAAGGTATAGTAAACATAAATAATATTAATAATAAAATAACTATTGTTATTATAATTGCTTTTAATCTATTTTTAATAGGATTTATATCATTTATTTTATAAAGTGTATTAGAAGTAATTATAATACAATTAGAACCATTTGAAGCAACAAAGAATGTTATAAATAATATTATTATAGTTCCAAGATTAATAGAGCTTTCTGTAAATGCTGGCATTAAAAACTCTGTTATTTCATTTGGTAAAACTTGATTAACTGATGATAATAATTGATCTACGGGAATATTAAGTAAAGAACCTAAAAACACTAATAGTGTTACTAACGGAACAATAGAGAGTACAAGGAAAAAAGCTAAATTTCCCGGTAGTACTCTCATTTGTGGTTTTTGAAGTATTAAGATTAATTTTCTAAATAATGTATCAATTTTCTTTTTCATAATATCACTATGCTTCTTTATTTGTTCTCATATCTAATGTAGCTTCATTTATAGCATCATCTATCAATTTTATATCATCATTTATCATACTATATCCAAAAGCTGCACCATTACCATGTGGTAATTCTTTCATTTCTCTATATAATTTTTTCATATAACTAATTATTTCATTTTCATTATAACCAATTAAATAAATTAAGAATTCATTACCATCTGTTCTTATAATATCACTATTTGGAAGTTGTGTTTTTATTAAAATGTTTGCAGCAGCTTTAATGACATTGTCTCCTTCTTCATGTCCAAAATTGTCATTTATTGTTTGAATATTATTTAAATCTACAATTATTATAGTTTGTGGATAAACTTTTCCATCATCCCACTCTTTAATTTTACTATTTAAATAATTACGATTTTTAAGTGATGTCATCATATCTACATATTTTAATTTTTCTTCTTTTTTAATTTCATTAGATTCTTTTTTCTTATTAAATAATATATATAATATTGTTCCTATTACTAATATTGGTAAAACTATATATAATATATACCCTATTATTATTTGAATTGTACTCATATTTCTAGGATTAATAATTAATGTTTGATATGCATTATTTCTTACAGAATTATAATTTATACTAGATATATAATGGTTAAACATTTCTGATAATACTTTATTATCACTATTATTTACAATAAAGTTATAACTATAATTTGTTTTACCCATATATGCAATACTATATTTACTTAATTCATTATTTTGATAATATCTATATGTATTATAGTCCATAACTATAATCATATCATCTTTTAAATTTTTAAGTAATTCTTTATTATTTTTATATACTTTTACTTTAGCACTCACATTTTTATTAACATAATCTGCTAATAAACTATCTTTTAATATATATACTTCTTCATTTTTAAGTGATTTTATAGAATCTACTACTTTAGAACTATTAATATTAGTTAATACTACATAGTCATTATCATATACTGAAATAGTTTGTTCGGCACCACTAATATTATTATTTGTAGATATAAAATTATTAAACATTATATCTATTTCTTTATTTCTAAATGCATTAGTTAAACTTTCAATAGAATCATATTTTTTAAATTTTATTTCTATATCTGCTAAATTCATAAAACTATTTATATATTCACCATTTATTCCTGTAATTCCATCATTTACTACATTTTCATAAGGTAAATTTTCAACATAACCATAAGTATATATTTTTCCTTTAAAATCTGCTTGATTTTTTGTTGAAACTTTTTTTACATCAAAATATAAACTATTAAATTTTTCACTATATAATTTTATTAATTTATTTTCTTTCCATAGTTCTACATATTTTTTCATAATTGAATTTACAGTATCGTTATTATTACTAAGAGTTAAAACATAATTTTCATATAGATCTTTAAAGTTATATACTATATTATAATCATTTTCTAATATTTCATTTAGATAAATATTATATGGAATTATTATATAATCAAATTCTTCATTTTTAAGTCCTTTAAATAAATCATCTACTTTATCTTTAGATGTGAATGATGCACTTGAATCTGACATATAATATGTAACATCACTTAATTTATTACTTAATGTTCCAATTTTTGATTCATCAAAATCTTTTATGCTATTAACTCTAGTGTTATCTTTTGAAAGTGCGACATAATAATCTTGATAAATTAGTACTTGATTATCAGAAAGTTTATCAGTTATTTCAAATTTATATTCATCTAATGAAGCAGAACTACCATAATTATATGGTATTTTGTTAAACTCAAGATTTACATCTTTTTCAAAATCTTTTAGAAAATCAAAAAATAATCCTTTTCCCTCTTCTCCATATAGAGGTATATTATTTAATACTGCAACATTTATTACTTTATTTTTATTTTGTTCTACCCATCTTTTTTCAAGTGCTGTTAATGTTGTTGTTTTATCAGGTGTTGTCATTACGACGATAATTGTTGTTGCAAGTGCGATTAATAATATTATTCCACCTAATATTAACAATAACTTTTTATTCTTTTTCATGGTAAATCCTCCTATTTGTTGTTAGTCCATATAAAGTTTTCGCTCTTTTTATTTTTATATCCTACTATTGTTTTAGGATTTTCTTGGTTTTCATTTACAATAAATATTTGTATATCATAAAATTTTATTTGATCTTCATCAAAATTTGAAAAAATATTAGCTGATAAATCTGCAATTTCATTTACATCAACATCATCATTTACTTTTATGTAAATATTGTATAATTTTCCTTTTAAATTTGTTTTAACAGTTTTTATTTTACCAGTATCTTCAAAATATTTTTCTATATCATCATTAACACTATCTTTTAGTGCAACATCTTTAATACCATCTAGTCTATCTCCATATTCATTACCACTTCTAGTAGAATATAGTGGATAAATCATCAAAAACAATACTAATATTATTAATATAACTACAGTAAAAAATAGTACTGCTATTTTATTTTCTTTCCATATATTTTTAATTTTACTCATAAATCATTCTCCTTATTCTTATATATTGATTATACTATATAATTTTATATTTATCAAATCGTTTTATGATTTTTAAATAAATTATTAATAAATTTTATGTTTAATTCTATTTTATTTGATTATAAAATAAAAAA
>CANRCS010000075.1 GCA_947629195.1 uncultured Bacilli bacterium
TCATTTAGTATATTAAAAATATCTTGAACTTTCGTATTTGGTTTTATAGAAATACCTGCTTTTATGTTATTTTTTTTGATTTCTCTTATACAATCAATATAATTTGGTACTTCATAATGAACTGTTATATAACTAGGGTTAATTTTTTTATATTCTTCTATATACTTAAGAGGTTCCTGAACCATCAAATGAACATCTAATGGTTTATTAGTAATTTTATATATTTCTTCTATTTCATCAAACGTATAAGTTTTATTATTTACAAATATACCATCCATTATATCTAAATGGATAAAATCAGATGTAGTGTTATTAATTTTTTTAATATTATCTAATAAATTTTCTTTAATAGATAGTATTGATGTTGATACTTTTACCATTTAATTATCTCCATTCATAAATCTTACATAATTCTTATATCTTGTCTCTAATATCTTATTATTTTTAACTAATTTTTTTATATAACATTCTTTTTCGTTTACATGTGAACAATTTTTATATTCACAATTATCTTGATTATTTTTTATTTCTTTAAATGTATTTTTTAATTCTTCTTTCGGAATAGACTTTAAATCAAATGAAGAAAAACCTGGTGTATCTGCAACTAACCCATTAAAAATACTAAAAAGTTCTGTATGTCTAGTTGTATGTTTTCCTCTATTTAATGCTTGTGATATTTCTCCTGTTTTTAAAGACAAACTTTTATCCAATCTATTTAATAATGTAGATTTACCTGCACCACTTTGTCCTGCAAAAACTGTTAATTTATTTTTAAATAATTTTTTTATTTTTCTTAAGTCTTTATTTATTAAAACTTTATAACCAATACTTTTATAATATTTTATTATTTTTTTTATTTCTTTTTTTTCTTTAGAATTTAATAAATCCATTTTTGTAAAACAAATAATCGGTTCTATATTATTAAATTCTAATAGAGATATCATTTTATCTAATAAATTATTTGAAAAATCAGGTTTTTTAGTACTTGTAACTATTAATACTTGGTCTATGTTTGCTAGTGGAGGTCTAACTAATGAGTTTTTTCTATCTTCAATATTTTTTATTATTTTTTTATCTATATCAATAGTTACTAAATCACCAACTAGAGGAGTTATTTTATTATTTCTAAAAACTCCTCTAGCTTTGCATTCATATATTTCATTATTTACTTTTACAGTATATAAATCACTTATTTGTTTTATTATTCTTCCTTGCATGTATATTCCATCCTACTTTTTGTTTTTTGACTCATTAATTGAAGAAGTCGCAGTATCTGAATCATTATCATCATCACTTATTGATGAATTATCATTATTGTTATTATTATCTTGTACTACTTCTTTAGCTTTAGCTATTATAACAGAGAATGTAACGTTTTCACTTATTACAGAACCTGCTCTTCTACTTTGATATATTACTGTTCCAGGAGTTTCTGTACTTGATTCTTTTTCTGTTACTTCTAAACTTAAATTATATTTATTAGCAAATTCTTTAACATCATCTAATGTCCATTTTTCTCCTACCATATCTGGGTAATAATTCATATTAGGTATATAAAGTGTTACTGTAGAACCTTTTGAAACTTTAGCTCCTGCTTTAGGATTTTGTTCGACAATTAGATTTTCTTTATCTTCAGTTAAATCTGCAATATTTCTTGTTTCAATTAAAACTTTAAGTCCTAATACATCTTCTAGTTTTACTTTAACTTCTAAATAATTTTGCCCTACATAATCTTCCATTTCTATTTCTTCTTGACCTGTTGATTCGTATAAAGTAATTTTAGTACCTTTTTTAACTTTTCTTCCAATTGCAGGTTCTGTTTTTACTATATTACCTTCATCTATTTCATCACTTTCGATTTTTTTAGTTTTGATTTCAACTTTAAGTCCTACTTTTTTAAGTGCTTCTTCGGCATCAACTACTGACATATCTGAAACATCTGGAATTTTAACTTCTTTATTTTCACTTCTAGTAAATATAAAGAATATTGATGCTGCAATTAATATGATACCAACTATTATAGAAGTAATTATAATTGCGATTTTAGTTTTTTTCTTTTCTTTTTTTTCTTCACTATCTTCTATTTTAGTAGAAACTTGCGCTGAAGTACTATCTTGTTTATTGATATCCTCTACTTTTTCCATAATTATAGTTTCATCTAAATCATTTTCAGGATATTGATATACATACCTTTTTTCGTTTTTACGTTCTTCATCTAGTGCAGTTTTTAAATCTTCGTACATCAATCTTACATTCGCATATCTATTTTTAGGATTTTTAGCTGTTGCTTTTAGTAATATATTTTCTATTGATTGAGGTATATCAGGATTTTCCAAAGTTACGTCAGGTAGTGGTTCTTTCATTTGTTTTAGTGCGATTTCAACTGCATTTTCACCCTTAAATGGCAATGTTCCTGTAAGTAATTCATACATTAAGATACCTAATGAGTATATATCACTTTTAACACTTGAACCCTTACCATTTGCTTGTTCAGGTGGAAGATAATGAACTGAACCCATTACTGAATTAGTTTGAGTAAGTTGTGCAGCATTAAGTGCGACTGCAATCCCAAAATCAGTTATTTTAATTAAACCATTTTCCATTATCAATATATTTTGTGGTTTTATATCTCTATGAATTATATATGATTCGTGAGCATGTGCAAGTCCATCTGTAAGTTGCAACATTATATCGATTACTTCACTTAAAGTTAATGCACCACGTTTTTTAATCAATTGTTTTAAGGTTTTACCTTCTACATACTCCATTACAATATAATATTGTCCTTCATCTTCTCCTACATCGTACATTTCGACAATATTAGGATGTGATAGACTACTTGCAGATAATGCTTCTCTTTGGAAACGTCTTACGAATTTTTCGTCATTAGCTAAATCTCCTCTTAAAACTTTAACTGCAACATTTCTATCTAAAATAGTATCATAGGCTAAATAAACATTAGCCATACCACCTTCACCAATTGTTTTAATGATTTGATATCTATCATTAATTTTTTGCCCCTTAATCATCATTCGAAGTCACCACTTTCACGTTCAAAATATGCAATTGAAATATTATCTAACCCACCACGGGCATTACTTTTTCTAATTAATTTGATAACTTTATCTTCTATTTCTAATTCTTCATCTATTAATACCTTTTCTATTTGTTCAAAGGTTAACATATTTGTAAGTCCATCACTACACAATAATATTCCATCTAATGATGTATCTACATCAAATATATCTAATTCTACTATTTCATTTGCGCCAAGTGCTTTCATAAGTACGTTTTTCTTTGGATGATGTTTTGCTTCTTCTTCAGTAAGTTCACCTGATTTAACAAGTAAGTTTACTAAAGTATGGTCTTGAGTAATTTTAATTAATTTGGAATCTTTTAATACAAATCCAGAACTATCACCAATATTTCCTATAAGTATAAATTCTTTAGTAATTAGTGCAGTTACTAAAGTTGTTCCCATACCTACACTTTCTTCATGTTCATTTGTATATTTAAAAATTAGAGCATTTACTTCATTGACACTATCTTTAAGCCAATTAATCGCATCTTCTTTGTTTCCTACACTTGAAATATCTGCAAATCTCTTACCTAAATGAGATATTGCAATAGAAGATGCTACTTCTCCTGCTTTGTGTCCTCCCATTCCATCTGCAACAGCCATTAAACACTCACCATTTTTATTTTTAATGATTGTTACACTATCTTCATTATGATCTCTAACTTTTCCTGAATCTGTCAAATAGAAACTTCTCATAAATCATCCTCCTCATACTTACTTCTTAATTGACCACATGCAGCATCAATTAAACTTCCAAATTCTCTTCTTATTGTAACATTTATATTATTCTTTCTAAGTATATCATAAAATTTGATAATTTTGTCATTTTTACTTCGTTTATATTGAATATTGTTAGTTTCATTATAAGGGATTATATTAACATAGGCATTTAAACCTTTTAAAAGTCTAGAAAGTTTTATGGCACACTCTTCACTATCATTGATATTATCTAACATAATATATTCAAAAGTAACACGTCTATTAGTAACTTCTATATATTTTTTAACTATATCTATTATATCACATATTTTATATTTTTTATTTATTGGCATAATTTTATTTCTTATTTCATCATCTGGTGCATGAAGTGAGATAGCTAAATTAACTTGAGTATTTTCTTTCATAAATTTTTCTATTTTATCTACTAGGCCACAAGTAGATACTGTTATGTGTCGTGCACCTATTCCAAGACCTTTATTTTCATTTATTATTCTAATAAAATTCATTACATTATCATAATTATCAAATGGTTCTCCAATACCCATTAAAACAACATGACTAATTCTTTTTTTTGAAAATTGTTCCACTATTAAAATTTGTTCAACCATTTCATAAGTTTCTAAATTTCTAACCTTTTTTAATCTTCCACTCTCACAGAATTTACACCCCATATTACATCCAACTTGTGTAGAAATACATAAACTGTTCCCATAATCATGATTCATTAAAACTGCTTCTACAAATCTTCCATCTTCTAATTTAAATAAATATTTAGAAACGTCTTTTCCTTTTTTAATATCAACTATATTAATCTTATCTATATTAAAATCTTTTTTAATAATATCTAGCGTCTCTTTCTTTATATTGGTTATTTCATCAAAATTTTTAATTCTTTTTTTATATAACCAATCAAATATTTGCGTTGCTCTAAATTTTTTGTCATTACATTTTATAAAATATTCTTCCAACATTTCTAAAGTGTAATTATATATATTACTCATATGTTCACGTCCCTAAATTTATTTTATCAAATTTCTTATGAAAAGTCTTTAGTTTTAAATAAGTTCTTTCAAAATGAAAAATGTTAGTTTATTTTTCAAATTTAACAGTTATATTACCATTTCCTAAATCAGATAAATTATCAATATGACCTATTTTAGTATAACTATAATTTGTATCAAATGATTTATAGAAAATAACTAAACAATTATTTCCATAAAGCATTATATCTCCACTTTTAATATGTTTAGGCTTTACTTGATTTGTAGGTAATGAATTATCCATATAAACATATTTTTCATTTCCATTTAGTTCATTCATATTAAATTCTTGTGGTAGTCTATCTATAAAA
>CANRCS010000076.1 GCA_947629195.1 uncultured Bacilli bacterium
ATATTTGTATTTATTATCCATATATTCCTTTACAATAATTAATTATTTTTTGTCTTTCTTTTTGGTGCGTAGATTTACCAAGTATGCAATTTTTTAAAATTTGTTTTTCATCTTTTGTAAGAGACATACCTTCTTGTGCCATAGCACCATTAACTTTTTTGATTCTTTCGTTAATTTCCTCTGGAGTAATTTTTTTATTTAATGACATTTTTTACCTCCTTTATTAATACATTAATATTATAGCATTTTTCCAGAAAAAATAATACTATTTATCATATAAATAATTTATGTTCTCAGTTTGCTTAAGAGTTCAAATGTATGTATTGTTACAAATTTCTATTCCAATATATCTTTAGAATATAAAAATTATCTCTGTTAAGAAATCGACAATAACATTTTGTTTATTCTTATATGTTAAACATTTTCCAGAAACTAAATTATAGACTTTAAAAATTAAATCTTCAATTATACTTTTGATTTCTTATTTAAATTTAAATTATTACCTCTACTATTTTATTTGTATAATTTCATTTTAAATTACCCTAAAGTTTTATTCAGATTTTCTATTTTCTTTATATCTATCCTTTTGACTTAAAATTTTCTTTCTCAATCTAATTACATCAGGTGTTATCTCTACAAGTTCATCATCTTCAATAAATTCTAACGCTTCTTCTAATGTAAAAGTTTTTGGTTTATTTAAAGCAATAGCTTCATCTGAACCACTTGCTCTTGTGTTAGTTAGATTTTTATTTTTACATGGATTAACATTTAAGTCATTATCTCTATTGTTTATACCTATTATCATACCTTCATATACATCTGTTGCAGGTTCTACAATCATAGTACCCCTATCACATAAATTAAATAATGAGTATGCCATAGTTTTACCATTTTCCATTGAAACTAAAACTCCATTTTTACGTGATTGAATAGGTCCAGCATATGGCATATAAGAATCGAAACTTCTTACCATTATACCTTCGCCTTTAGTATTTGTTATAAATGAACTTCTATAACCAATTAATCCTCTTGTTGGTACTAAGAATACTAACTTTGTGTATCCTTCTTCATTTTCCATTGATTGTAGTTGTCCTTTTCTTTCATTTAAATCATTTATAATTGTACCACTATATTCATCTGGTAAATTTATTAATACTCTTTCGTATGGTTCACATTTTTTTCCATCTATTTCTTTAAATAATACAACTGGTTTTGATACTCCAAGTTCAAATCCCTCTCTACGCATATTTTCAAGTAATATTGATAAGTGAAGTTCACCCCTACCAGATACTTTAAATCCTTCACCATTTTCAAGTTCTTCTACTTGAAGTCCTACATTTGTTTCTAATTCACGTTCTAGTCTTTCCTTAATATGTCTTGTTGTAACATATTTACCACTTTGTCCTGCAAATGGAGATGTATTTGGTAAGAAATTCATTGATAATGTAGGTTGTTCTATTTCTATCATTGGAAGTGGGTCAATATTATCTTTATCACAAATTGTTTCACCTATTAATATATTATCAATTCCTGCAACTGTTACTATATCTCCATAATATGCTTCTTTTTTTTCAACTTTGTTTAATCCTTCATTTACAAATAGTTTCGCAATTCTATTATTAGTTACTGTTCCATCTTTTCTAGTTACCGCAACCATTTCACCAGTTCTTATTACACCTTTTGTTACTCTACCAATACCAAGTCTTCCAATATAATCATCGTATCCTAGACTTGATACTTGTAATTGTAGTGGGTCATCAACGCTTCCTTCGTATGGTTTTACATGTTCTAATAAAACATCAAATAATGGTGTTAAATCATTACTATCATCATCTAATTCACGTTTTGCGATACCTTGCTTACCTATACCATAAAGAATTGGAAAATCTAATTGTTCATCATTTGCTCCTAATTCAACAAATAAATCAAATGTCATATTAACTGCTTCATCACTTCTAGCATCTTTCTTATCAATTTTATTAATAAATAATATTGGTTTTAATCCATTTTCTAAAGCTTTTTGTAATACAAATCTTGTTTGTGGCATTGGACCTTCTGCTGCATCTACAATTAAAATAACAGTATCAACTGTTCTAATTACTCTTTCTACTTCTGATGAGAAATCAGCATGTCCTGGAGTATCTACAATATTTATTTTTACATCACCATGTTTAATCGCACAGTTTTTTGAATAGATAGTAATACCCCTTTCTCTTTCCAAATCATTACTATCCATTATACAATCTACAACATTTTCATTATCTCTAAAAACTCCACTTTGACTAAGTAGAGCATCTACTAAAGTTGACTTACCTGCATCTACATGGGCAACTACTGCTACGTTTATAATTTTTTCCATAATAAAAAAACCTCACATTTCGTACTCAAATATAATACGACAAATTTTTACTTTTGTAAAGATTTTTTTATAGTTTAATCATTGCTAGATGTATATAATAATTTAATTGGTAATATGTATCTATAATGAGACCAACTTAAATTGTGAACTCAGTGAGTTCACTTTTTTGAAGGTTAAACACAATTGTCTCATATAAGTTCAAAACTAGAAACAACAATATTAGAATTTTTATTATATTTAAGTATATTTATATCATTTTTCTTGCAAATAATAATACCAATTGTTGTATTATGAAAATCTTTTTTTATTTCTGTATCGTAATATCTAACATAAAATTCTAATTGACCTATATCTTTTATATCTAATTTATTTATTTTAAGTTCTATTAAAACAAAACAATTTAATTCATAATTAAAAAACACTAAGTCTATATATCTGTATGAATTTCCAACTTTTATTTTCTTTTCGCTTCCTACAAAACTAAATCCAACTCCTAATTCTAATAATATTTTTTCTATACTTTCTAATATATATTTCTTTAATGCTTTTTCTGTCAATTTATCTATTTTAGTATTTCCAATACTTATTAGTATTGGATCTTTTATCATATCTAATATCGTTAATTCTTTATTATTCTGGTTATTATATTTTAATTTTATATTATCTTTATCACCTATTAGTCTTTCATAAGAATTATTTTTAATTTCATTAATTAACTGTCTTACGCTAAGTCTATTATCTATTGCTAGATTTATATAATAATTTCTTTTAGACTCATTTTTAATTGGTAATATGTATCTGTAATGAGACCAACTTAAATTGTGCGCACATTGTGCGCATTTTCTTAAATGTTAAATATAATTGACGCATATCACATAAATTTCTATAATTATATCCTTTTCCAAATTCCAAAGTTAATTTTTTAGAATATTCTTTTATTAGTCCATCACCATATTTGGCACGTTTTTCACCTCCTTGTGCTTCAACAATTAACTTACCAACATTGAAATAAGTTATCAATGTATGATTATTGGAACTGATTATATTTTTTTTAACTTCTACAATGTTATTTTCTATTAAATTTCTAATATTACTATAATATTTATCCATATATAAATCCCCCATACAGACAAATATATCACATTATTCTGTTATTTAAAAATCACTAATTTTATAAATCTGGGAATATTAAAAAACAAAAACTACAAATCTGTACTATAATTTTGTAGTTTTTAATAATTATTTACATTTATTTCAATATTTCTAACCAATTATCTTTTATGTTTTTAGCTAAATATTGTTCACATAGTTTTTTACTATTTTTACCTAATTTACTTTTTTTATCTTTAGATTTTAATAAGTTTATTATATTTCTAGCCATATCATATCTATCTCTTCCACTTATTAATATTCCATTTTTAGAACTTATAATTTCACGAGCTCCTGTTGCAGAATCAAATGCAATTAATGGTAATCCATAACTCATTGCTTCTATTAAGACCAATCCAAAAGATTCACTATGGGAAGTCATAACATACAAACTACTATCAAGCATGTACTCTTCCATTTCTTTCTTATCAAGGTAACCATGCATTATAACATTATTTTCTAATTTTAATTTTTTAATTTTTTCTTCTAGTTTTTCTTTTAAAATTCCATCTCCAATAAGATGTAATTTTATATCTTTAATATGTTGTTTAACTAATTCTACAACTGATATTAAATCATCAAATCCCTTTTCTTCTGATAATCTACCAATTGAAATTATAGTATTATTTTGAAGTTTGCTACTTACTCTTGGAATATTGTCGATAACATTTGGTATATATATACATTTAGTATTTTTAAATCTATCTTTATAAGATTCATATAATGTTTTTGATATAGCAATAAAGTAATCGAAATTTTTACAAGATTTAATTAGTGATTCTATATATTTTTGATTATCATTATGATAATTATGATCAGTAGCAATTTTAATTATATTTTTATTTAAATATCTTGATACTAATTTGTTATGAAATATACGTGTAGTTATAACATAATTACTATCAATATTTTTAATTGCTTTAATATTTTCTATCTTTTTTAAATATAATATTTTTATTGATTTTTTAAATTCCTTAAAAATACTTTTAATTTTAAAAGAAAAAATACTATCTTTTAATTCCTTTTTATTAGGTTTATCATCTATTAGATATTTGATTTTTACTCTTTTGCTAAATGGAACTAAAGGTTTTTCTGATACCTTATATGTACTTATTATTTCTATTTCATAATCTTTATCTAACATTTTACATAAAGATGAAATATATTGCTCAATTCCCCCATAACCTAGATGAAGTGCTAAAATAGTTATTTTTTTCATGTAAATCACCTTAATTTAATTATATATTAATTAAATTTAAGAGTAAAGTAAAAAGATAACAATTTAGTTATCTTTTGCTATTATCTATATATTTGTAATTTAATGAATTATTTGCAGTTACAACTGTTCTTCTTAATTTTTTTTCTAAACTATCTCTAGTTATTTTGGCAATATTTTCACCATGGTGTGCTATTTGAATTAAAATGACACTACCTGTTTTCTAAATCAATATGTAAATTCAATTCTTCTTCAGTTGGTAATTCTTTTAAAATTTCAGGTGGTAAATATTCTGATAATTCATATGAACTAACTCCAATTGGTTTATTTATATCTCTTAGTGCATATTCTACATTTAATTTATTTTTATTTCTAACAAGTATAATCCCAATAGATGGATTATCTAACTCTGTTTTTAATGTATC
>CANRCS010000077.1 GCA_947629195.1 uncultured Bacilli bacterium
CAACAAATAACAGCAGTTAGTGCAGCTATAAATGGTGGTAATCTAGTTACACCTTATATTGTAAAAGGTTTTAGTGAACCAGAAACAAATGCTATTGTAGAACAAAGAGAGGCTAAAATAAAACGTCGTGTAATTAGTGAAGATACAAGTAAAAAAGTTAGAGAAGCACTAGAAAATGTCGTATCACTTGGTACTGGAAGAAGTGCATATATTGATGGATATAGAGTTGGTGGTAAAACTGGTACTGCTCAAAAAGTTCAAAATGGTAGATATCTAGTTGGAAATTATATAGTATCTTTTATTGGATTTTTACCTGCTGATGATCCTGAAGTTGTAGTATATGTTGCAATAGACCATCCAAGAGGAGTTACACAATATGGAGGTACTGTTGCTGCTCCTATTGCTAGAAATATATTACTTGATTCGATTAATGCATTAGATATTAAAAAAAGAAGTAGTCAAACTGAAAAAAATTATAATTGGAATGATAAAAAATATTATGAAATTCCAGATGTTGTTGGAATGAGTATAAAAGATGCTAATAAGGCATTAGAAAAATTTAAAATAGAATATTCAGGAAATGGTGATAATATTATAGAACAATCACCAAATGCAGGAGAAAGAATTTTAGAAGGAGAAACTGTAAGGCTTCTTTTAAGCGAATAAAGTACATTTAAAATTATAAATGTATTTTTTTGGTGCAATTTTATAGTGTCAAGTTGACAAAAACGTATTGAACTTTTTTATAATATATAGTATTATAATGGTGACCGGTGGTTGAATGTGGTGAAAAGTGGGGTGTTACTATGTTGATGGGTGAATATCATCATAACATTGATGAAAAAGGAAGACTTACAATACCATCTAAATTTAGAGATGAATTAAAAGAAAATTTTATAGTTACTAGAGGACTTGATGGGTGTTTGTTTGTTTATCCAATGGAAGAATGGAATCAAATAGTTAATAAATTAAAAACTTTACCTTTCACTAAAAAAGATGCACGTACATTCTTAAGATTTTTCTTATCAGGAGCATGTGAATGTACATTCGACCGACAAGGTAGAATTAGTATTGCCACGCCTCTAATTGAATATGCAAACATTGAAAAAGAATGCATAATAATTGGGGTAAATGACAGGCTAGAAATCTGGTCAAAAAATAATTGGGAAAAATTCTTTAATCAAAATGAAAACAGTATGCAAGATATTGCCGAAGATTTATTCGAAAGTAATGTAGGCATATAATATGAAACATGTAAGTGTGTTACTTAAAGAATCGATTGAAGGATTAAATATCAAACAAGATGGAATTTATGTAGATTGTACTTTAGGGTATGGTGGACATAGTAAAGAAATTCTAAAGCGAATAACAAGGGGTTGTCTTTTCGCCTTTGACCAAGATATCAACGCTGTTAATTATAGTAGAGCATTACTAAGTGAAATTGGTAATAATTTTGAAATAATTAATACTAATTTTGTTAATTTGAAAGAAGAACTTGAAAAAAGAAATATACATGGTGTTGATGGAATATTGTTTGATTTAGGTGTATCAAGTCCACAATTAGATGTAGTAGAACGTGGATTTAGTTATCATAATGATGCACCCCTAGATATGAGAATGGATCTATCTAGTAATTTTAGTGCATATGATGTAGTTAATACATATAAAGTGGATGAATTATCAGATATTTTCTTCAAATATGGAGAAGAAAAATATTCTAGGAATATTGCTAAAAATATTGTTTCTTATAGACAAAATAAAAATATTGAAACAACTTTAGAGCTTGTAGAAATAATTAAAAATAGTGTACCAGAAAAATATAAAAGAGAAACTCATCCTGCAAAAAAAGTATTTCAAGCAATACGTATAGAAGTTAATAAAGAATTGTCAGTATTTGATAAAGCTTTAAAAGATGCAATAGATATATTAAATCCTGGTGGAAGAATATGTGTAATAACATTTCATTCACTAGAAGATAGAATATGTAAACAAATATTTAAAGAATATAGTGAAGTAGATAAAACCTTAAAAGGTTTACCAACAATACCTGATGAATTTAAACCTAAGTTAAAAATAATAAATAGAAAAGCAATTACTCCAAGTGAAGAAGAACTTAATATAAATAATAGAAGTAGAAGTTCAAAATTAAGAATAGCTGAAAAATTAGAATAAAAAGGGTGAAATAACATGGCTAGAAGAAAAGTAGTGAAGAAAAAAACATCAAAATTTGTTAAATTAATTTACACAATAGCAATTATACTTACTATTAGTTTTCCTGTTGTTTCAATAGCGAGTAAATCTTTTGTTTCAAAACTTAATTTTGATGTTGAAAAGTTAAAAAAAGAAGTAGAAAAACAAGAAAAAACTAATCAGGGACTTTCGATGCAAATAAATGAGTTAGCTTCTCTAGAAAATATTCAAGAAATTGCAAAAGAATATGGATTAGAGTATAATAATGATAATATCAAAGTAGTTATGAATGATGAATAGGTGATAGCATGAAAAAAAGACAGGTCAATACAAATAAGATAGTACTTAATAAATTTGTATTTGGACTATGTCTTTTTTTGCTTATTTTAATAATGTGTAGAATTGTACAATTAGGTATGGCAGATAAAATAGATGGTATGGATGTAAAGAAAATGGCTCAAAATAGAAATACTCAAAAAGAAGAAATAACTGCAAATAGAGGAACAATATTTGACTCTACGGGAGAAATTTTAGCTCAAAATGTTCCATCATATACTGTTATTGCATATCTTGATGAAAAAAGAAGCGAAGAAGGAAAAGAACCTAGGCACGTAGTAGATATAAATGATGCGGCTCAAAAGTTATCTCCAGTTTTAAATATGAGTGTAGAAGATTTACTTAAATTGTTAAGTAAAGATGTTTATCAAGTAGAATTAGGACCAGGTGGTAGAGGAATTTCAGAAGTTAAAAAAGAAGAAATAGAAGAATTAAAAATCCCAGGTATAGATTTTATTCAAAACTATAAACGATATTATCCAAATGGTGATTTTGCATCTTATTTAGTAGGATACGCTAAAGTAAGTGAAGATGGTACAATATCTGGAGAAATGGGTATAGAAAAAGAATTTAACGATGAATTAAGTGGTACAAATGGACATTTGGAATATCAAAAAGATTTAATGGGATATAAAATTCCTAATACTCCAGAAATAAGAGTAGAACCAGAAAATGGAAATGATATTTATTTGACAATAGATTCTAATATACAATTATTTTTAGAACAAGCCTTAATTGGTATGAAGAATAATGACCAATTTGAATGGGCAACTATAACTATTGCGGATGCGAATACTGGTAAAATACTTGCAGCATCATCAACTCCATCATTTGACCCAAATATAAAAAATATAACTTCGTACTTAAATCCATTAGTATCTTATACTTATGAACCGGGTTCTACTATGAAAATATATACATATATGGCTGCACTTGAAAAAGGTACATATGATGGTAATAAAACATATTTATCTGGTAAAAAACAAATAGGTGATGATACTATAAATGACTGGAATGAAGGAGTAGGATGGGGAACTATAACTTATGACCAAGGTTTTGCTCGTTCATCAAATACAGGGATTGCAAATATGCTAGAAACATTTATCGATAGCAAGGACTTAAAAGATTATCTAACAAAAATGAGATTTGGAAAGAAAACAGGTATTCAACTTCCTAATGAAGAATCTGGTAAAATAAAATTTACTTATCCAATAGAAATTGCGAATGCAGGATTTGGACAAGGTATAACTACAACTCCAATTCAACATATACAAGCACTGACATCAATCGCAAATAATGGTACAATGTTAAAACCATATATAATTGATAAAATAGTAGATTCTAATACAGGTGAAATAATATTTAAAGGTGAAAAAAAAGAACTTGGAACAATCGCAAAACAATCGACAATAGATTATATTAAGAATTTAATGTACAATGTTGTACATAGTGATATTGGTACAGGAAAAATTTATAATATTGAAGGATATGAACTAATTGGAAAAACTGGTACTGCACAAGTTGTAGATGAAGAAGGTAAATATTCAGAAAGTACAACTATAAGAAGTTTTGAGGGTATGTTTCCTAAAGATAATCCTGAAATAATTGTTTATGCATCAGTAAAAGGAAGTAACAGTAGTAATCCACTTGCTAATACAATCAAAAAAGTATTAGAAGATACTGCTAAATACTTAAAAATTGTTAATACTTCTCAAAATAATAACACATCAAATAAAATAATAGAAATGCCAAACTTAAAAAATAAAAATATTGAAACATCAAAAAACATATTATATGAAAATGGTATAAACCCAATAGTTATAGGATCAGGAAGTAAAGTAATAAATCAATTTCCAAGTAAAGATACAAAAATAAATTCATACGATAAAGTATTTATTATTACTGATACAAATAATATATCTTTACCTGATATTATGGGATACTCCAAAAGAGATGCCCTAACTTTATGTAACCTTTTAAATTATACTTGTGAGGTAGAGGGTAATGGCTATGTATCAGCTTATGAAGAATCATTAATAGATAATAAAAAGCACTTAAAAATTACATTTATCGACAAAATTCCCCAATAGTATTTGACATTTATACTAAACAATGGTAATATATATAACCGTTTGGGGGAAATAGATATGGAAAATAAAGAATTTAAAAAAATTTATTTAACACAAGAAGAAAAAGAAAAATTTATAAAGGAACTAAAAAAATTAGAAAATGAGTTAGAAGATTTTACAAGAACAAACGATCATAAGGATAGTACTTATTTTAACAAATTAAATTCACTTAAAAATAAGGTTATTCAAAAAAGAAATAATTTATCACACATAGTAGTAATAGAATTAGATAACTCTAATGAAACTGTTAACTTTAATGATATTGTTAAACTTTCATTATCAGTTGATAAAAGAGAAGCTATTGAAATGAATGTTAGATTAGTAGGAGACATTAATCAAGAAAAGATTGATGGTGTTACTAATATTAGTGTTCATAGTCCCATTGGTAATGCAATATACAAAAAGTCAATAAATACTAAATTTAGTGGAAGAACAGATGCTGATAAGGTATTTAATGG
>CANRCS010000078.1 GCA_947629195.1 uncultured Bacilli bacterium
TACTGATAAATTATTAGAATTAGATAAAGATGAACATGAATTTGATAAAAATGTATTTATAGAAGCTAATAGTTAATAAGAAATTAGTAAAGAAATAAGGAAAATAAATAAAAGTAAGTTAACCACGATAACTTACTTTTATTTATTTTTAACTATATATAATTTTTCCCCTTCATTTAAATTAATTGCATATAAATCTGTTTTTGTACATGTAAATATTAAATTGTATTTTTTATCTTCACTAGTTGTTTCGTTTTTATTTTCTTTATCTTCCTTAACTTCAGTTGTATCTTCTACTTTTTCTTCTTTTACTTCTTCTTTTGGTGCTTCCTCTTTTGGTTGCTCTACAACAGGTGCTTTAACACTTATTATTTCTAACCAATTATATCCTTTTTCATTTGCTACCCAACCTGTAATGTTAGTATTTGTTGTTATTTTATACCAATCGTATTTTTCATCGGATGCACTATCTAATATAGTATATATTTCATCTTTAAATACATCACCCATATCTTTTGAATTTACAGTACTTAGTTCTCTAATATTAACTTTTGGAACTAATACTTTAAATTGATTTTTTGTTGTATCAACATTATTAGATTGTGTTATATAATTTGTAACAATTGCTCCTGTTGCATATTTTCTTGGATTTATATTATTACCAGAAGCATCTGTTATTTGATAATGTACGTGAGTTCCATATGTTGGATTACTTCTATCTTTAGATGACAAAACTAACCCTGTATTACCCTGAATACCAATTAAAGTATTTGTATTTATTATATCCCCTGCTTTTACATAAACATCTGCCATATGAAGTATTTTAAAATTTAATAGAACACCATTATCATAAGATTCAATTGTTACACTATTACCCCCTAATTCGCTTTTATGATATCTTACCTTTTTTCCAGTTATTGATACACAATTATAATAATCTCCATCTTTCCAACTAGACTTATAACTATTATAGTCATTTTTATTTATACTATCTTCATGACACTTAAATTTGTTAACTACATTTATTACCTTACCTACACCATTAAATCTTATATTTGATAAGTGTTCTCCTGAATAATCTTCTGCATAACCATGACGTTTAAAATCTTGTGTTACACTTCTTTCACTTCCTAGTAATATCATGATTTATCAGTCCTATCAATATAATTTTCTTTTTTAACTTCTATAACATTTCCTTTTTTATCATCTAATGCTTTAGGTTTATAATTTATAATATTTTGAGCTTTCAATGCTTTATATATTCCAGGTGCACCTACAAACGAGAACAAACTAATCCAAATTCCCTCATAAATACTCAAATGATAAAAATATATGGAAAATGGTATTCCAATACCAAATGACAATATAAAGTTAATAAACCAAACTTGATTGTCTGACTTTATAAAAGATAAGGCTTTTATTTTTTGTATTACTGCCATCATAATTATCGATAATGTTATTCCAATCATTAATACATCCAAAAGTTGTTCAGTTATTAAAATATCATATATTTCTTTCATTTGTTCATCCCCTTATAAGATTTTATTTCAACTTCATTTAACTCTTTCATCAAATCTTTAATTATTCCATTACCACCCAATTTTTTATATTCCTCATACATTTCTAACATTGCCTGTTTTTCATGAAGTGTTAAATAGCCATTATCAATTACTCTGTTATAGTGTTCAATTATTTTTGCTTTTAAAAGAACTTTTACTCCATTTTCTGTACTTTCAATTTTGTTCTTATATGAAATTATTTTTCGATACATAAACATTATGACAGCAATTATGATACTAAATAATATTTGTAACCAATATTCTAAAATAAATTTAATCATCACTTCACCTCTTTTATTACCTATACTATTAATATGATAATATAGATTTAATGACTAATATAAAAGTCCAAAATATAAATGAATAAATGATTAAAATTATCATAAAATTTAACAAAATGTCATTATATATTTGACTATTTATTAAAAAAAATATATAATTTTAATTGCAAACAAAAAGGCAGCAAATATATTGTGTTATAACGTGTTTATTACTTTTGTTTTATAAGTAGCTTTTGCTGCAAGTGAAAATATTAAAATAAACACCCTATAATTATGATATATTGCCCTTCTGTTTATGCAAGAAGGAGGAAAATTTATGGCTAGATACACAGGCCCAGCTTTCAAAAAATCTCGTCGTGTTGGTTTTTCTACATTAGAAAATGGTAAAGACATAGCTCGTAGACCTTATGGTCCAGGACAACATGGTAATGCTAGAAAAGGAAAACCATCAAACTATGGTGTTCAACTAACTGAAAAACAAAAAGTTAAATTTATGTATGGAATTACTGAAAAACAATTTAGAAAGACTTTTGATAAAGCTTCTAAAATGAAAGGTATGCATGGTGAAAACTTCTTAAAATTATTAGAAAGCAGATTAGACAATTTAGTTTATAGAATTGGATTTGCTTCTACAAGAAGAGGCGCAAGACAATTAGTAAACCATGGACATGTTACAGTAAATGGTAAAAAAGTAGATATTCCATCATATAGTGTTAAAGTTGGAGATGTTATTAGTTTAAAAGAAACTAGTAAAAATCATCCAGCAGTTAAAGCATCACTTGAAGCTAAAAATAACAGAGTTGAATTTATATCATATGACGAAAATAAAATGGAAGCAACATATGTTAGGTTACCTGAAAGAAATGAACTTAACATGGATATTAATGAATCATTAATAGTTGAATATTATAGTAGATAATAAAAATATACTTACCAAATTGGTAGGTATATTTTTATTATTTAAATTCTATTTTACATTTTGAGAAAAAATTACTTTACAAAAAAAGACAAAAATGGATTAAATTAACCCATTTTTATTAGATAATAATTTTTCTTACCACGTCTTATAACAATATATTTATTTTCTATTGCTTGATTTTTATCTATAATCAAATTTTCATCGTTTATTTTTTCACCATTAATACTAATTGCATTATTTTTAATAAATTCACGTGCTTCTCTTTTACTACTTACTATTTTAAAGTCAACTAATAAATCAACAATATTCATTTCATCATTTAAAGTAAAACTAGGTACTTTTGATAACCCTTCTTCTATTTGTTTAGCATTTAACTCTTTTATGTTACCCTTAAATAATACTTCACTTATTTTTTCAGCACTTTCCATTTCTTCCTTACCATGTAAGAATGTTACAACTTCTCTAGCTAATGCTTTATGTGCTTTTCTTAAATGGGGTTCTTCTTTATTAGATTTTTCTAATTCTAGAATTTCATCGACTGATAAGAAAGTTAAAAATTTTAGATAATCAATAACTTTTTCATCTTCAACATTTATTAAAAATTGATATAATTCATAACTAGATGTTTTATTTTTATCTAACCATATTGCATTACCTTCACTTTTACCAAATTTTGTTCCATCTGCTTTTGTAAGTAATGGCATGGTAAATGCATACGCTTCTTTTCCAGTCTTCTTTCTTATAAGCTCAATTCCAGCAGTTATATTACCCCATTGGTCTTGACCTGCAACTTGCAATGTACAATTTCTAGTTTGGAATAAATGTAAAAAATCTAATGCTTGAATAATCATATATGAAAATTCTGTGTAAGTTATACCTGTATCTAATCTTCTTCTAACAATATCTTTATTAAGCATATAGTTGATATTAAAATATTTTCCATAATCCCTTAAAAAATCAATAAAATTAATATCTTTACACCAATCAAAGTTATTTACAACTTCAAAACCAAAAATATCTTCTGCTTGTTTTTTTAAACATTCAAAATTATGTTTTGCTTCTTCTTTAGTAATCATTGGTCTTTCAGTATTTGGCTTTGGATCTCCAATAAGTCCTGTTGCACCACCTACTAATAATATTGGATTGTGTCCTGCATCTTTTAATCTTTTTGAGATAAGAAAAGATGAGAAATGACCTATGTGTAGACTATCACCAGTTGGGTCAGTTCCAATATAAAATGTCATATTACCATTGTTTAGTTTTTCTTCTAATTCTGGACTACTTACATCATTTATTAGTCCTCTCCATTTTAATTCATCAAATAGTTTCATTTTTATATTCCTCCATTATTTTAATTCCATTGCTAGTGCCAAGTCTTGTCGCACCATGTTCTATCAAAGTTTTTGCATCCTCATAAGTTTTTATACCTCCACTTGCTTTGATTTGTAATTTGTCATTTTTATTTTCTCTCATTATATCGACATCACTTACACTAACTCCTCTACTACCAAAACCCGTAGAAGTTTTAATATAATCAACATTCAATTCACCACATATTTCTGTCATTAATTTGATTTCTTCTGAGGTCAAATAACACGTTTCAACTATGACTTTTAAAATATTATTTTTAGTAATTTCTCTTATTGAGCTAATCTCGTTTTTTACATATTCTATATCCATATCTTTTAATTTAGCTACGTTTATTACCATATCAATCTCATCTGCACCATTTTCTAGTGCTTCGTGCGTTTCATAGATTTTGGTATTTAAAGTATTTTGTCCTAGTGGGAAACCTATAACCGTGCATATTTTGACATCAGTTTTCTTAAGTAAATTTTTGGCTAAGATAACATTACATGGATTTACACATACGCTAGCAAAGTCATATTTTATCGCGTTTTCACATAATTTTTTTATATCTTGCATACTAGCTGTTGCTTTTAGATTTGTTTCATCAATATATTTATTTATATTCATAACTCATCACTCCTATACTAAAATAACATTCGTCTTAAAAATAAGGACGAATGTTTCGCGGTACCACCTTAATTCACAATTATATTGTGCACTCTATCTCGTAACGTGAGAATACGTTTTAACTCCAAATTTGTATTTCATTATTAATCAATTGTTAATTTTCACCAAACATTAACTCTCTAAAATAAATCAATTAATAACTACTATAATTTTTCATAGTTAATTTATTTCATGAATACATTTTATCATATTAAAAACTAAGTATCAAGCTCTAAATTATTTTTACAAATGTTTTATTAAAGTTTTACCAATAATAGATTTATCTAAAATTTCATTATGTCTTCTTTTTGCTTCTTCTATTAATG
>CANRCS010000079.1 GCA_947629195.1 uncultured Bacilli bacterium
ATCACTTTCGTCTGCTAAGACTTTATTAGTAAATACATTTAAATTGATGAGGAACAATGTAAAAAATATAATTATATTTTTTTTCATTCTTCTACTGTTGTCCTTATTATATCACGCATATCTATTGTAATACATTTATATTCATCTCCATATTTTTCAAATGTACCACCTCTTGCGTCACATTCTTCCTTAGTTGCATTATCAACATTTACATCTATGTATTTATTAACTGATTTTCTAATTGCATCTGCCATTTTCATTGCATCACTAGGATTAGCAAAACTTTGTAAGCATACTTGCCCAGTTCCATCATTACCATTTACCATATTTATTAAAAATGTAACTATCATTGGAACGAAGAATACTACTACACCTACAATAAGCCTTTTTATAAATGTGCTTTGTGATTTTTTAATTTTATCTTGTTCCTGAGATGTCATTGCTTTAACTAAGTCAAAAGTACCCCATAATATTATTATTATTGGAACAGCAATTTGTATAAAGTTTAATATATAACCTAGAAAGCCAAATAGTCTATATCCAACTTCACTAGTACATAATTCTACATCTGCTAATATATTAGTATATTCCATATATACTCTCCCCTTATCTAGTTACTTTTAATGTTACAGTATTTGATTTTACATCTTCATTATCAACTGCAACTGCATATATTTCAACTGTTCCTGCTTTTAATCCTGTTAAAACTCCATTGTCTTCTGTTGCAACTGAAGTATCACTTATAACCCATCTAACTTCTTCATTTATATCTTTGTCAAATGTATAAGATAAAACTGCAGTTCCACCAACACTTATTCCAGAAGTAGTATTATTACCTGGTGATAATACCATGCTAGTTCCACTTTCTTTATCTGGGGTTACAGTAATAGCAAGTGTAGATTCTGCCAATTCTTTTTTACCGTTAGCATTTTTATTGTTATTAATCACTACAATAGTAATTATAACTCCTATTATTACAACAGCCAAAACTCCTAATATAATTTTACCTTTTGTTGTTAACTCTACTGATTGTTTATTTTGTGATTCGTTCATATATATCCTCCTCTATTCTTTATAATATAATTTTACATTTTTTACATTTTAAAGTCAACATAATTAATCTATAATTGACATATTTCATGTAAAAGAAAAAAATACTAAATAGTCTTTATCTAGTATTTTAACTTATTTCTAATATTTTTACATCATATTTTCCTTTTGGACTATCAACAGTAACAATTTCATTTTCTTTATGATTCAAAACTGCAATAGCAAGTGGAGATTCATTTGATATTTTATTGTTAAATGGATCAGACTCTTGACTACCAACAATTTTATATTCTTCTGTTTCATCGTCATCTATATAGGATAATTTAACTGTTGAACCAATAACAACTCTACCATTATTTTCACCACTGATTATTTCTACATTATCAATCATTACTTCTAGTTCTTTTATTCTTCCTTCTACTTGAGCTTGTTCATTTCTTGCAGCATCATATTCAGCATTTTCACTCAAATCTCCTAAAGCTCTAGCTTCCTTTAATGATTGAATTACTTCAGGTCTTTTTTCAGTTTTTAAATATTCTAATTCACTAGTTAATTCTTTTAATCCTTCTTCTGTTAAATATATAGCTTTATTAGCCATAAAATTCACCTCTTCTATTGTATAAAAAAATATTAAAAATCACTCGAAAGTGATTTAATATTCACAAATGGTGGAGAATGAGGGACTCGAACCCTTGACCCCCACGGTGCAAGCGTGGTGCTCTAGCCAACTGAGCTAATTCCCCAATAATATGTACTGTTTTAAACAGCACATATATAATATCAAAAATAAAAAATAAATGCAAGTGTTTTTTAATTTTTTTAACATATCTATAAATTGTATGATTTATTTTTTATCAAATTACTATTTTTTTAATGTTTTTTTATAAAATTTAGCTATTTCTTTTCCGTTTACTCTATCTTGTATTATTTCATCTTTTTTAAGCCCATATGTACCATCAATAATAGATTTTTTAACTTGTTCAAGTTCTTCTTTTTTATTATTTATATTTTTTATTTTATCATTAGATGTTATATTTCTATCAATATTTTCAGATATATTATTATCTTTATTATTGTTAGTTATACTATCTTTTTTAGGTTTTTTGCTTTCTATATTTTTTTCTTTCTTTTTAGTTTTTTTCTTTGATTTAAACTTATTTTTAATTTTAGAAAATAATCCTTCTTTTTTTTCTATATCTTGAAGTTTTCCTTCATCTTCTAATTTTGAATATTTTAAAAACTTTTTAATGTTTCTTATTATAAGTGTTATTGAAGCAACAGATCCTAATAAAAACATTACTGGTGTTACTGTAATTGCTAAGACACTACCTAATATAATAAGTCCACCTGAAACTAATATCGTTGACAATATTGATGGTTTTTTTATTTCCTTTTTATTTTTCATTTCAATTTCCCCCTTTTGACTTGCGATATATTATATCACAAACCAAATTTTTGTCAAATTTCAAGTGTAGCTTTAATTCTTCTTACTCCAGAGCCTACTGCTTCTTCTTTAATAATTGTAAATTTTCCTAATTCTTTAGTATTATTTACGTGAGGTCCTCCACATATTTCTTTTGAATAATTACCTATTGTATAAACTTTTACAATTTCACCATACTTGTTACCAAATAATCCAATTGCTCCAGATTTTCTAGCATCTTCTAAACTCATTTCTTCACAAGTTACATCTAATTCTTCAGCAATTTTTTGATTTACTATATCTTCAACTTTTTTCTTTTGTTCATCAGTAAGCTTATGTGGATATGAGAAATCAAATCTTAATCTTTGTGAATTTATATTTGAACCTTTTTGATTAACATCATTACCAAGTACATCTTTTAGAGCTTGATGAAGTAAATGTGTTGCAGTATGATATTTTATATTTGATTCAGAATGGTCTGACAAACCCCCCTTAAATTTTTGTGATGCACCTTGTCTTGATTTTTCTTGATGTTCTAAGAAACATTTATTAAATCCTTCTATGTCTACATCCATATTATGTTCTTTAGCAACCTCACAAGTTAATTCTATTGGAAACCCAAAAGTATCATATAATCTAAATGCTGTTTTCCCATTTATACATGTAATATTTTGTTTCTTTAATATTTCAGATATTTTAACAAATTCTCTTAATCCTTTTTCTAAAGTTTTTGAAAATTTATTTTTTTCAGTTTCTAAAACTTCTAATATTCTATCTTTATTTCTTTGTATTTCAGGATAATATTTTTTATATTGATTAATAATTATAGTAGCAATTTCTCTATCAAAATTACTATTAATATCGATTTCTAATTTTTTTGCATATCTTATCATTCTTCTTATTAATCTTCTTAAAATATAACCTTGGTCAGTATTAGAAGGAACAATATTTGCATCATCTGCACTTATTATTACAATTGCTCTTAAATGGTCTGCAATAATTCTAATACATCTATCATCTTCTTCATTTTCTCCATATTTTTTATTTGAAACTTGTTCTATTTTTTTAATTATATCTTTCCATATAGAAGTTTTATAATTGTCATCAACATTTTCTAATATAGCGCTAACTCTTTCTACACCCATTCCTGTATCTACATTTTTTTGTTTTAATGCCACAAATGTATTATCTTCTAATTTTTCATATTCCATAAATACATTATTCCAGATTTCTACCCATCTTTCATCTTCTGGGTCATATTGTTCTGGAGTATCTTCATTGCTTCTAAAATAGAATATTTCAGTATCTGGTCCACATGGTCCAATATTTCCAGCAGGTCCCCACCAATTATTTTTTTCATCTAAATAGCAAATTCTTTCTTTTGGAATACCTAAATCCATCCATATTTGAGCACTTTCAGTATCTGCAGGTACAAATTCATTCCCTTTAAAAACTGTGACTGCTAATTTTTCAACAGGAATTTTTAAAACACTAGTCAAAAATTCAAAACTCCAAGAAATAGATTCTTTTTTAAAATAATCTCCTAAAGACCAATTACCTAACATTTCAAAAAATGTATGGTGTGTTTTATCTCCAACTTCATCTAAATCAGTTAATCTAAAACACTTTTGATAATTGGTTAATCTTTTTCCTAATGGATGTTTTTCACCCATTAAATATGGAATTAATGGTTGCATACCAGCAGTATTAAATAAACAAGTAGGATCATTTTCAGGAATAATAGATGCTGATTCTAATTTTTTATGTTTTTTTGATATAAAAAAGTCAATATATAAATCTTTTAAATTCTTTGCCATTATAACACCTCTTCTAACATTTTAATTATTTTATTTTTATAACTATCTAAATCTTTATCATTATCAATTATATAATCATAATTTTCATCAGGATAATCATCAAGTGCAGTTTCTGTTTTATGTTTTTCTTGTTCTTTTGTTAATTCACTATCAAAATCAGTTCTAACTACTTTTACTACTATTGTATCTTTATATTTATTTTTAATACTTTCTATTTCCATTGGAAATCTTATATCATCTATAGTTATCACATCAAAAAAATGTGATAATATTTCTATATCTTCTATTGTTCTATCTATGAAAAATGTTGGTTTATTTAATTTTTCTCTTATGATATCAGTTCCAAGTTGTTGTAATAATTCTCTAGGTTTTGTACTTTCCTTACCATCCCATCCAAAAAATTGTTTTGCATAAGTTTTAAGGTATAGTGCGATTAAAGTATTCGCACTTTTCATAGATTTCTTTTCTGCATATTCTTTAATAATATTCCCCATTGTTGTTTTTCCATGTCTTGCTTTTCCACAAATTAAAAATATTTTAGCATTTTTTTCTTTTAATTCCATAATATCCTCCCTTTTATAAATAAAAAGAACTCACAATCCAATAAAGGAGTGAATTCTCACGGTACCATCCTTAGTTTAACTTAATTTATATAACGGTATTAACCGGCAGAAATTACTCTGCACTAAAAAGTAGCTTCACTATTTATTTTTATTAGTTTCCACCAACCACTAACTCTCTATTAAAAACTAAAATAGTTACTCGTCTTTTTTAAGTTTTAAAATACAAG
>CANRCS010000080.1 GCA_947629195.1 uncultured Bacilli bacterium
GATAGTGAATTAAAATATTCAATTAGTTCATATACAAAAAATTTGAAGAAAGAAGGGATAAAAATATGAATGATGAAAGAGTAGTTACAAATAAAGAACTTACTGAAGATACATTTGAATCTAGTATAAGACCAGATAGTATTGATGAATATATTGGACAAACAGATGTTAAGGAAAATATTAAAATATTTATAGAAGCTGCTAAAATGCGTAATGAAACTTTAGACCATGTTTTACTATATGGTCCTCCAGGATTAGGTAAAACTACGCTTGCTAATATAATTGCAAACGAATTAGGAAGTAATTTAAAAACTGCAAGTGGACCATCAATTGAAAAAAGCGGTGATTTGGCAGCAGTACTTTCTACATTAGAACCTGGAGATGTATTATTTATTGATGAAATACATAGGATGCCAAGATATATTGAAGAAATATTATATCCTGCAATGGAAGACTTTACACTTGACATAATTATAGGAAGTGATTCTTCAACTAGAAATATAAAGATAGATTTACCACCATTTACTTTGGTTGGGGCAACTACAAGGGCAGGGGACTTGACTAGTCCATTAAGAGATAGATTTGGAATAGTCTCTAAACTTCAATATTACACTATCGAAGAGTTAGAACAAATTATTAAAAGAACTTCTAGAGTTTTAGATGTACCTATAAATGATGATGCTGCAACTGAACTTGCTAAAAGAAGTAGAGGAACTCCAAGAATTGCCAACAGATTATTTAAAAGAGTTCGTGATTTCGCACTTGTAAAAGGTGATGGAACAATTGACATTGATATTGTCAAACTAGCGCTTGGTAGATTAAAAGTCGATGAATTAGGACTTGACGATACAGACTATCAATTATTAAAAGCAATTATAGAAAAATTTAATGGTGGTCCTGTTGGTGTTGAAGCAATTGCATCTTCAATTGGAGAAGAAGTGACAACTATAGAAGATGTATATGAACCATACTTATTGCAAACTGGTTTACTTAAAAGAACTTCTAGGGGAAGAATTGCAACAAGAAAAGCATATGAACATTTAAATATAGAATTTCAAGAAAGATTATTTTAATATAAGGAAGTGTATTATGAAAACAGACGATTTTGATTTTGAACTTCCAGAAGAATTAATTGCTCAAACTCCTTTATTAAAAAGGGATGATTCAAGATTATTAATTCTTGATAAAAATACTGGTAAGATAAAACATGAAAAATTTAGTAATATTATTAATTATCTTGATAAAAATGATGTATTAGTATTAAATGATACAAAAGTAATTCCTGCTAGACTTATCGGGGTAAAAAAAGAAACAAATGCAGTAATCGAAGTTTTGCTACTTAATGATAAAGGAAATAATGTTTGGGAGTGTCTTACAAAACCTGCTAAAAGAATAAAAGTAGGTACAATTGTATCTTTTGGTGATGATAAATTACTACTAGAATGTATAAAAGTAGAAGATGATGGTATAAGAGAATTTAAATTAATATATGATGGGATATTAATGGAAATTCTTGATGAACTAGGAAGTATGCCATTACCACCTTATATTCATGAAAAGTTAAAAGATAAAGATAGATATCAAACAGTATATGCAAAAAATTATGGTAGTGCAGCTGCTCCAACAGCAGGATTACATTTTACGACAGATTTATTGGACAATTTACAAAAGAAGGGTGTAAAAATATTATTTATTACATTACACGTTGGACTAGGAACTTTTAGACCTGTTAAAGTAGATAATGTATTAGAACATAAAATGCATAGTGAAAAATATTCTATGTCCAAGGAAGTTGCAGATACATTAAACAAAGCAAAAGAAGAAGGAAAAAGAATAATAAGTGTTGGTACTACAACAACAAGAACATTAGAAACTGTATATTCAAAATACAATAAATTTAAAGAGTGTAGTGGGTCTACGGATATATTTATATATCCAGGTTATGAATTTAAGGCAATCGATTCGTTAATTACTAATTTTCATTTGCCAAAATCAACACTAATAATGCTTGTTAGCGCTTTAGCAGGTAAGGATAATATATTAAATGCATATAAAGAAGCTGTAAATGAAAAATATAGATTTTTCTCTTTTGGAGATAGTATGTTTATAACAGATAAGAAATTTTAAAGGAGTATTCATTATGAAAATAAAATATGAATTAATTAAAACTGAAAAAAATACTAAAGCAAGACGTGGTAAAATTCACACAAATTATGGTACTTATGATACACCAATGTTTATGCCTGTAGGAACTTTAGCTAATGTTAAAACGTTAACTCCTGAAGAACTTTACGATGTAAATAGTGGAATTGTTTTGTCAAATACATATCACTTATGGTTAAGACCTGGTGAAGATATTGTAAGTAAAGCTGGTGGTCTTCATAAATTTATGAATTATAATGGTCCAATGCTTACAGATAGTGGTGGATTTCAAGTTTTTAGTTTAGCCAAGTCTAAAGATATTTCAGAAGAGGGTGTTAAATTTAAAAGTCATATTGATGGTAAAAGTTTATTTCTAACACCAGAAAAATCTATAGAAATACAAAATAAATTAGATAGTGATATTGCGATGAGTTTTGATGAATGTCCACCTGCAAGTGCAGATCATGATTATTTAAAAAATAGTATAGAGAGAACTCTTAGGTGGGCTAAAAGGGGTAAAATGGTACATAATAATCCAAATCAAGCGTTATTTGGTATAGTACAAGGTGGTCCATATGAAGATTTAAGAAAATGGAGTGCAGAAGAAACTGTCAAATTAGGATTTGATGGTTATAGTATTGGTGGAGTCGCAAACGATGGTGAAAGTAAAGAATATATGTATTCTGCAATTGACTATTCCATACCATATTTACCTGAAGATAAAGTTAGATATTTAATGGGAGTAGGAGAACCAATTGATATTATCGAAGGTGTAATTAGGGGAGTAGACATTTTTGATTGTGTACTTCCAACAAGATTGGCTCGTCACGGTAATGCTTTTACAAGGAATGGTAAAATAAACTTAAGAAATTTAAAGTATAGAGAAGATTTCTCACCAATAGAAGAGGGATGTGATTGTTATACATGTAAAAATTATACAAAAGCATACATAAGACATTTAGTAACTTCAAAAGAAGTTTTAGGTGGAAGACTACTATCAATTCATAATATAAGATTTTTAATTAAACTTACTGAAGATTTAAGAAAAGCTATAGAAAATGATAATATTTTAGAATTTAAGAATGAATTTTTAAAAAATTATAAAAAATAAATACTATTATTTTATACAATGTGATAAAATAATATCTGGTTGATTTTTAAAATAATAACAATAGAGGTGGTATATATGAAATTAACAAGAAGTGAAGCAAGAGAAAAAATTATGA
Source organism: uncultured Bacilli bacterium (assembly GCA_947629195.1). Lineage (GTDB taxonomy): Bacteria > Bacillota_I > Bacilli_A > RF39 > UBA660 > JAFSEX01. The sequence goes on from CANRCS010000080.1 coordinate 3,369, forward strand.
CATGTTTATATCAAATTTTTATGTATCAAACTAATAAGATGAATTTTGACATTAAAGATGTTATTAAAGAACAATTAGATATAGAAAATGAATTTGTAAATAAAATAGTATATGGTGTTGTAGAAAAAAAAGATGAAATTTTTGAAATAGCAAATAAATATTTAACAGATTGGACGATGGAAAGGCTTAGTAAAATAGATCAAGCAATAATTTGTATTGGAATATATGAATTATTGTATACAGATACTCCTGAAATTGTATGTATAAATGAAGCAATAGAACTTGCTAAAAAATATTCAGATGATAGGGTTAGAAAAATGATAAATGGAGTGTTAGATAAAGTTTATCAAAATAAGTAATATGAAATGAATTGACATTTCATATTTCATTTTTATTTATTAGTTAATTGATTATTATTCAAATATATTATAAAATTATATATATAAAGTTAGAAGGTGTAGTATGAATCAAGATATGTATATTAGTGTTAGTGACTTAAACAAATATATTAAAGGTAAATTAGATACTGATATAAAACTACAAAATATTTATTTAAAAGGTGAAATTTCTAACTTTAAAGCACATTCAAGAGGACATTTTTATTTTACCTTAAAAGATGAAAATAGTAGAATTAACGCAATTATGTTTTCTTTTAATGCTTCTAAAATAAAATTTACTCCTGTTGATGGTATGAAAGTTTTAGTTAACGGTAAAATAAGTTTATATGAAGCAAGTGGTAGTTATCAAATATATGTAAATGATATGATGAGTGATGGACTTGGTAATTTATATATTGCTTATGAACAATTGAAAAAGAAATTAGAAACAGAAGGTTTATTTGATAAAAAATATAAGAAACGAATTCCAAAAATCCCAAAAAGAATAGGAATTGTCACTGCTCCAACAGGTGCTGCAATTAAAGATATTTTATCTACAATAAAAAGAAGATTTCCAATATGTGAAACAATTCTTTTTCCTGCACTTGTTCAAGGAGTGGATGCAGCTAAATCAATAGTTAAACAAATTAAAAAAGCCCAAGAATATGATTTAGACACATTAATAATTGGACGTGGCGGTGGAAGTATAGAAGACTTATGGCCATTTAATGAAGAAGAAGTTGCTAGAGCTATATTTGAATGTAAAATACCAATAATAAGTGCAGTTGGACATGAAATTGACTTTACAATAAGTGATTTTGTTGCAGATTTAAGAGCACCAACTCCAACAGGTGCCGCTGAAATGGCTGTTCCAAATTTTAAAGATATTTTAAATTATATATCACAAGTAAATATAAGATTGAATGAATCAATTAATAAAAAAATAGAATATCTTAATTTGCACCTTTCTAAAATTAAAGAATCATATATATTAAAAAATCCTATTTCAATTTATGAAATTAAAGAACAAAATTTGGATGTTTTAATTGATAAATTAAATAGTAGCATGAAAAACAAATTAGAAACATATAAAATGAAATATAATCAAATTGTATCAAATTATACACTTAATAATCCTAAAAATATATATGATACTAAAATAAAACAATTAAAGGATATTATTAGTAATATATCAGTTAAAACAAATAATATAATTCATGATAATAAATTAAAACTTGCTATATATGATGACAAAAGAATTAGTAAACTAATATTAAATTATGTCAATAATTGTCATGTTAAAATAGACAACATGATAGA
>CANRCS010000081.1 GCA_947629195.1 uncultured Bacilli bacterium
GCATTATCACAAACAATAAAATAAGGATAAACTGTTTCTATATTAGCTAGTTCTTTAGGAACAGGTGCACCTAAACTAAACAAATAGTTAAATGCTTTAGAAAGTTTATTTTCATAATAATCTGTAATATGGTCAATATCTGCAAATAATGTATCTTCACTTACATTTTGGTTATTTAATATTATTAATCCATCTTCAAATATTTTAACTTTTATATCTAGTGCAGTAGTAAACTCTACGTATTCTTCACCAGAAACTCCATAATCTATTTTTCCAATTTCTAAATCTTTACGTAATTCATTTAATTTCTTTTCACTAAGATTTAACTGAGTTTTACAATCTCTTAAAAAATCATAAATTTCAGATAACTGTAACATAGTTCTTTGAAACCAACCACCAATATAAATATTACTTATTTTCATAATTCTTAACTCCTTAATCTATTTCTTTTGAAAAAAATTTAGCATCATTGACAATGAATCCATAGTTTTTATAACATTCATGTGCTGGTTTCCTAAAATTGTTTGACCATAACTTCATTGCACTGCAATTTTTCATTTTTGAAATTCTTTCACACTCTTCTAATAATTTCGTACCAATATTACATCTTCTATATTTTTCTTTTACACAAACATGATTTAATATTGAATATGTATTCATATCTTCATACATAGTCGGTACTATAGTTATTTTTGCGTGAGCTACTAATTCATCATTTAAATATCCTACAATATATATTTGGTTATCATCATTTTCTGTTTTAGCATATACATTCTTTGCATAATCAATATTTGTATTTTCAAAAAAACATTCATTACACAACTTGATAATACTTTCTACATCATCATAAACTGCTTTTCTAAATTTAACTTCCATTCTACTTCTCCTCATCTAAATCCTCAAATAATAATTTTATATGAACACCTAAGACTTTTGAAATATGATATAAAGTGTTTAATGAAAACGTTTTAAATGTTTCATTTTCAATATCTCCAATAAAATTTTCACTATAATTACATTTTTCAGCAAGTTCTCTTTGAGTCCATCCTTTTTGCTTTCTATATTTGCGAATATTTTTACCAACCCAATAATATATATAATTATTGTCATCTTTTGATATTTTTGTCATAAATATCAACCCCAATATTATTATTTCATATAAAAAGCATAATCAACCACTACGAATGGGTGGGGTTGTAAATTAGTATTTGTTCTTTTTTGTTATTTATAAAAATAAACTTTATATAGGAGGAGCATAATGAAAAAGATAAATTTAGATATAATATTGTTTGGTGCCATAATTGTAATTTCATTGTTTGGTGTAATGATGATATATTCATCATCAAGTATTTGGGCAGAATATAAATTTAATGATCCATTTAAATATCTTAAAAATCAAGGATTATTTTTAATAATTGGAATAATTTTAATGTTGGTAGTATCTAAAATTAACTATAAAGAATATAAATCTAAAGCAAATATTATATTAGGAGTTTGTTTTGTACTTTTAATTTTAGTATTAATACCTGGTATTGGTAGTGTTAGAAATGGTTCTAGAAGTTGGTTTGGTATTGGTTCATTTGGTATTCAACCTAGTGAATTTATGAAACTTGCTCTTATAATTTTTACTGCTAAGTATTTGGAAAAAAACAATAAATTAGTTACTGATGTTAAAAAGGGAGTATTTCCAATACTTGGGATTACCCTACTTGCTTTTGGTATAATAATGTTACAACCAGATTTTGGAACAGGAACAATAATAGTTATGACAATAATATGTATGTTATTTGTCAGTGGAGTTAAAATGAATTTCTTTATGAAAATAGGTGTTATAGGACTTATTGGAGTTGTCGCTTTAATAGCAGTTGCTCCTTATCGTTTAGCTCGTATTTTATCTTTTATCGACCCATGGAAAGATCCACTAGGTACTGGATTTCAAATTATTCAGTCACTATATGCAATAGGCCCAGGAGGTCTTCTTGGAATGGGACTTGGAAATTCCATACAAAAACATTTCTATCTTCCAGAACCACAAACTGATTTTATATTTTCAATAATAAGTGAAGAATTAGGATTTTTAGGAGTAATAATAGTAAGTTTCCTATTTTTAACAATAATTTATAGAGGTATAAAAATATCTTTAAATTGTGATGATTTATTTGGAAAATATCTAGGATTTGGTATGATTTTTCAATTATCTTTTCAAGCTATTCTTAATCTAATGGTTGTAGTTGGACTAATTCCTGTAACAGGAGTTACTCTTCCCTTTTTAAGTTATGGTGGTTCTAGTTTACTTATTACGATGATTAGTATGGGAATATTGTTAAATATTTCTAGAAATATTTAACAATATAGTTGAAATGAAAACATTATTTATGAAGTAAGAAGAAAAGTAAGTTATGTTAGATTCTGACTTAGCAAAACTTTATGGATGTTCAAATGGCACTAAATCGATTAACTTGGCTGTTCATAGAAACATTGAAAGGTTTCCCAAAGATTTTTATTTTCAATTAACCAATGAAGAATTTTTAAACTTGAGGTTTCAATCTGAAACTTCAAAACATGGAGGATCCATATGTCTTTACTGAGCAAGATGTTGCTATGCTTGCAAGTGTTTTAAGAACATCGATCACCACAAAAGTTAGTATTGCTATTATGGATATTTTTGTAATATTGTTACAAGAATCTTTTAATAATTTAGAAGATAGTAAAAAATGTTTAATGAAATATGTACTTGCAATTATATAAGTTATTTTGTATGTTTACCACATATAAAATAAGTTATACTTGCAAGACTTAAGAAAGTTACTCTTCCCTTTTTAAGTATGGCGTTTCAAGTATACTTATTATGATAATTAGTATGGGAATATTTAAATTTCTCTTGACACATCAACAAAAGAATTAATGAATCTGTTGAAAATAATCCTGAAAATTTTTCCTAGAATTTAACTAATTATGAATGGAATTTTTTAAGGTCGAAATTTTCGACCTTAAAAATTCAGGAAAATTACGGAGGAACCCACAGAAAATATTTGCCACGTGTATTACAAAGCAATGCGTTGCTATGCTAGCAACTATTTTAAAACCTGATGTTGTTACAAAAGTTAGTATTTCTATTATGGATGTTTTTTTAATATTGTTACAAGAATCTTTTAATAAATTAGAAGATAAATTAGTATGGGAATATTGTTAAATATTAGTAGAAATAATAATTAACAATATTCTTTTATTTTTTTTACTTCTGGTGTAAAATAAAGTTATACATGGAGGTAGTTTATGAATTTATCAAAATCAAAATATTGTAATGCAATTCAATGTAAAAAAATGCTTTGGTTAGATACTAATAAATCAGATGTTAAAAGTGATATGACAAATGAATCAGTATTAGATAATGGTGTAGAAGTAGGAGAAATAGCTAGAAGACTATTTGGACAATATGAATCTATACCATATAATGAAGACTTAAATATAATGATTGAAGATACAAAAAAGGCATTATTACAAGATAATATAGTAATTACAGAAGCATCATTTTTGTATGATAATAATTTTTGTAGTGTCGATATATTAAAGAAAACAGGGAATGAAATAGAAATTTATGAAGTTAAAAGTTCTACTAATTTAAAAGATATTTATATTGAAGATGTTTCATATCAAACTTATATATTATTGAATTTAGGTTACAACATAAAAAAGGTTTGTATAGCTTATATTAATAGTTCGTATGAAAGAAATTTAGAACTTGAATTAGATAAACTATTTACTATAAAAGATGTTACTGATATAGTTTTTAAAAATCAAGAAAATGTTAAAAAACAAATAAAAGATATAAACGAATATATGATGAAAACTAATGAACCAGAAGAAAAATTAAATATTAATTGTTCAACTCCATATGAATGTCCATTTTTTTCGTATTGTACAAAAGATTTACCAAAAGACAATATATTTAAATTAAAAAGAATTAGAAATAAATTAAAATTTGATTTATACAATAAAGATATTTATACATATAATGATTTATTAAATGAAAATATAGATTGGAAAGTAAAACAACAAATTGAATTTGAACTATATGATAAAAAACCAATGATACTTAAAGATGAAATAAAAAAATTCCTAGATAATTTAACCTATCCATTATATTTTTTAGATTTTGAAACATATCAACAACCTATTCCTCAATATATGGGTGTTAAACCATATATGCAAATACCATTTCAATATTCTCTTCACTATTTAGAAAGTGAAAATGATAAGTTGAAACATAAAGAATTTCTAGCAGAAGCTAATGAAGATCCACGTAGAAAATTAGCTGAGCAATTAGTAAAAGATATTCCTAAAAATGTATGTACACTAGCATATAATATGGGATTTGAAAAATCTGTTATTAAAAATCTTGCTAAACTATTTCCAGATTTAGAAGAACATTTAATGAATATACATGATAATATTAAAGATTTAATGATTCCATTTATTAATAGATATTATTATACAAAAGAAATGAAAGGATCATACTCAATAAAATATGTTTTACCTGCCCTATTTCCTAATGATCCTACATTAAATTATCATAACTTAGATTTAATTCATAATGGTAGTGAAGCTATGAATGCATATGCTAATCTAGGGAAATTAAGTAAAGATGAACAGATTAAAGTACGTGAAAATCTATTAAAATATTGTGAATTAGATACTTATGCTATGGTAAAAATATGGTTAAAATTAAAAGAAATATCAAATTATAAATTAACAATAGAAAATGAATCAGATGAAAAAGTACTAACAAAATAGTGTTATATAATAAATTAAAAAAATAAATTATTTCGTGAAAAATGATTTATTTTTTTAATTTTATAGACACAAACTACTATTTTATATGATATAATTATTTGTGTAATTGCTTGTGTGGCGAAATTGGTAGACGCATAGCACTCAAAATGCTACGGTTTCGCGACCATGAGGGTTCGAGTCCCTCCACAAGCACCAGTGATGTTTCTGTTCGAACTATTCGAACTTTAAATATATTTTCAGTCTAAATATGACTGATTTTTTATTAT
>CANRCS010000082.1 GCA_947629195.1 uncultured Bacilli bacterium
ATAAAAATTTAGCAATCAAAAAGGTAATGAAAATAAAATTATTAAAAAGATTTGATAAAGATAAATATACTTTTGATAAATTAAAAAGATATGGTGTAAATGCAATAAGGTCTGCTAGATTTATGCCAAAACGTCTAAGTGAAGAAATTAATAAATAGGGTATTTTACAATATAAATTTTTAAAAAAAATTTGCAAAATTCGTTTGAAAAAAAATTTAAAAAATTATATAATAAGTAAGTCTGATCCAGCGATATGCGTAAAAACAAGACAGTTTTTGCGTATATTTTTTTGCTCTAATTTTTGGATTTGATAAGATTTACCATAAAAAATAAAGGAGGTATTTAGAATATGGAAAATCAAGAAAATAATAAATTTTTAGGTGAAGAAAAAATATCTAAATTGCTTTTTAAATTTTCTATACCATGTATTTTATCATTACTTATTAGTTCTTTATATAATATAGTAGACCAAATTTTCATTGGTAACAGCACTTTAGGATATTTAGGTAATGCGGCAACTGGAGTTGTTTACCCAATAACAATTATTGCAGTTGCATTTGCTTGGTGTTTTGGTGATGGAGCTGCTGCATATTTATCGCTATGTCAAGGAAGAAATGATACTAAAAATGCTCACAAATCAATTGGTAATAGTTTATTAGTAACTTTTATTATTAGTATTATATTTCTTATTTTAGGATTTATTTTTAAAGACCAATTATTATATTTATTTGGAGCAAGTAATAAAAGTATTAATCTAGCACGTGATTATTATCAAATTATTCTTGCTGCAATACCTATTTATATGCTTGGAAATAGTATGAATGCAGTAATTCGTGCGGATGGTTCACCAACATTTTCAATGGCTACAATGATGGTAGGTGCAATCACCAATATAATTTTAGACCCTATGTTTATTTTTGGACTTAATTGGGGTATTAAAGGTGCTGCTTATGCTACAATAATAGGTCAAATTGCATCTCTAATTATATCTATAATTTATTACACGAGAACAAAAACTTTTAAATTATGTAAGGATAGTTTCATAATTAATTTTAACGTATTTAAAAATGTAATAAAATTAGGAGTTTCTACTTTTATTACTCAAATGAGTATAGTTGTTATATCATTAGTTTGTAATATAATGCTTGCTAAATATGGTGCACAAAGTAAGTATGGAGCTGATATTCCTATTGCAGTTATTGGTATAGCCATGAAAGTATTTTCAATTGTAATAAATATTATTGTTGGAATTATTTTAGGTGCACAACCAATATTAGGATATAATTATGGAGCTAAAAATATCAATAGAGTAAAAGAAACTTTTAAAAAAGTTGTTATTTCTTCAATAATTGTAGGTATAGTATCAACAATAATTTTTGAATTATGTCCTAATGTAATAATTAGTGTATTTGGTTCAAATGAAAAATTATATATGGAATTTGCCGTATTAACATTTAGATTATTCTTAATGCTAGTTACTCTAACATGTTTAATTAAAATGTGTTCAATATTCTTTCAAGCAGTTGGAGAACCATTAAAATCGGCTATTGTATCACTTGCTAGAGATATAGTTTTCTTTGTACCACTTGTTATAATACTTCCAAAATATATGGGAATTAAAGGTATTTTAATTGCTGCTCCTATTGCAGATATATTAGGAATAGTTGTTACAATTACATTAATTGTAAAATTCTTTAAAAACATTGAAAGTGTACAAGATGAAGAAGAAGATAAAGTATATCTTAAAAATTCAAAACAAGGTGTAATTATTACAATCGCAAGAACTCATGGTAGTCAAGGAAAAGCAATTGGAGAAATTGTAGCTAAAAAATTAAATATCCCATATTATTATAAAGAAATGACCGCACTTGCTGCAAAAGAAAGTGGATTAGATAAAGAATTTGTATCTAACATAAATAAAAGTCAAGATATTTTACATGATTTATATTTGACAACTTCACCTGTAAAGTATGCAATTGAAGCACAAGATAAAATTATTAAAATGATAGCTGATAAAGGTTCATGTGTTTTAGTTGGTAGAGCAGCAGATTATGTTTTAAAAGATAATAAAAATCTTGTAAAAATATTTATATATGCTCCGATGGATTATAGAGTAGAAAAAGTAATGGAAATGTATAATGATACCAAAACTAAAGCTAGAAAAAACATTGAAAAATCAGATAAAAATAGAGCAAGTTATTATGAAATAATTTCAGGTCTTACTTGGGGAAAAACAGAAAATTATGATTTATGTATAGACTCAAGTATAGGTAAAGAAAAAACAGCAGAAATAATTTGTGAATATATTAAAAAAATTAAAAAATAATATCGAATTTAAAGATATTATTTTTTAATTGTAAATACTTAAAAAATAAATATTTAAAAGATTAAAAAAATATTGAATTATAAGGATAATTATGGTACATTTAACATACAAAACGTTTAAAAAAGTAATATAAATTAAGAAAAAACAAATATTTTAACTATTATTGTCATAATTTATTTATAAAGGAGAGATATTCATGTTAGAAATTAAAAAAATAACAAAGACCTATGAAACTGATGGATTTAAACAAAAAGCGTTACATAAAGTTAGTATTAATTTTAGAAAAAATGAATTTGTTTCTATTTTAGGCCCAAGTGGTAGTGGGAAGACTACGCTTCTTAATATAATTGGTGGACTTGATAGATATGATTCAGGAGATTTAATTATAAATGAAGTTAGTACTAAAAAATATAAAGATAATGATTGGGATTCATATCGTAATCATAGAGTTGGTTTTGTATTTCAAAGTTATAATTTAATTTCTCATCAAACAGTATTACAAAATGTAGAATTAGCTCTTACTTTATCTGGAGTATCTAAAACAGAAAGAAGAAAAAAAGCTAAACAAGTTTTAAAAAGTGTTGGGTTGGAAAAACATATAAACAAATTACCTAATCAATTGTCTGGCGGACAAATGCAAAGAGTTGCAATTGCACGTGCCCTAATTAACGATCCAGATATTTTACTTGCAGATGAACCAACAGGAGCATTAGATTCTGATACAAGTACACAAATTATGGATTTGTTAAAAAATGTTGCTAAAGATAAATTAGTAATAATGGTTACACATAATCCAGAATTAGCAGAAAAATATTCTTCAAGAATTATTAAATTAAGAGATGGAGAAGTTATAGATGATTCAAATCCTTATGATGGGAAAATAAATACAAAAGAATCTTATGAACAAGAAAAATTGAAAAGTAAAAAAACATCAATGAATTTAATAACTGCATTATCACTATCTTTAAACAACTTAATGACAAAAAAGGGAAGAACAATTTTAACAGCATTTGCAGGTTCAATTGGAATTATAGGTATAGCGCTTATTTTATCTTTATCAAGTGGTTTAAATAATTATATAGGTAAAGTTGAAGAAGATACTTTATCACTATATCCATTAACACTAGAAAAAGAATCAATGGATAGAACAACTCTTATGGAATCTCTTATGGATGATGATAGGACAGAAAATAAGGGTGATGATAAAGTATATTCAAACAATATTATGACAGATATGTTATCATCTGTTGCAGGTAGTAGATACAATAATGATTTAAAAAGTTTTAAAGAATTTATCGAAAATGATAAAACTGATATACAAGATTATGTAAGTGATATAAGATATACATATAATTTAAACCTTAATTTATATAAAGCAAATTATGAAGAAAAAATAGTTCAAGTAAATCCTAGTACAGTATTTGATAATCTAGGTATAGCAAATGATATGATGTCACAAACTGCTAATATGCCTGGTATGAGTGAAGTTAATTCATGGATAGAACTACCAGAAAAAGAAGATGTATTAAAATCTCAATATGATTTAGTAGCAGGTAAAATGCCTGAAAACTATAATGAAGTAGTTCTAGTTATGGACCAAAATAACCAAGTAAGTGACTATGCATTATATTCTTTAGGATTACTAGACCAAGATGAATTAAAAAATAGTTTAAATAAAATTATTAATGGTGAAGAAATAGAAAAGAAAGATACTTATTCATATGAATATGATGACATAATTGGTCTTAAATATAAATTAGTTTTAAATACTGATTATTATGAAAAAGAAAAGGGTATTTGGATAGATAAAAGTTCTGATGAAAATTACATGAAAAATATTTTAAAAAATGCTTTAGATATTGAAGTCGTAGGTATTATTAAAATAAGTGAAGATTCGTCAGCTAATACAACAGGAGTTATTGGTTATACAAAAGATTTGACAAGATATACAGTAGATAATATTAATAAATCTGAAATTGCAAAAGAACAAATAGAAAAACCTAATATAAATGTATTTACAGGTTTAGAATTTTCTAGTGATCCTACATTTGATATGAAAAATCTACCAAAAGAACAACAACAATATTTATCTACATTATCTCAAACAGAACTTGCAAAAGTTATTTCAGAATATACAGAAAATGCTTCATCTGATTATGCTACTAATATTCAAAAATTAGGAATAGTAGATTTAGAAGACCCATATACTATTGAATTATATCCAAAAGATTTTGAATCAAAAGATAAAATTACGGAAGTAATTGATGATTTTAATAGTGAAAGAAATGAAGATGAAAAAATAATATATTCTGATATAGTTGGTGTTATGATGAGTTCAGTAACAACTATTATAAATGCAATTAGTTATATCTTAATAGCATTCGTAAGTATTTCGTTAGTTGTATCATCAATTATGATTGCTATAATTACTTATATTTCTGTTATTGAAAGAACAAAAGAAATTGGTATTTTAAGAGCTATTGGTGCAAGAAAAAAAGATGTTTCTCGTGTATTCAATGCCGAAACTTTAATCGAAGGTTTATTTGCAGGAGTTTTAGGTATAATAGTAACTATATTATTAAATATTCCAATAAATGCAATTATATATAATATTACAGGTATATCAGGACTTTCTAAGTTACCACTAGTTGGAGGTATTATTCTAATTATAATTTCTGTAGTTCTTACATTTATAGCAGGACTTGTTCCATCTAGAATGGCAAGTAAAAAAGA
>CANRCS010000083.1 GCA_947629195.1 uncultured Bacilli bacterium
AAAACATAAGGAGCGTATATACGCGGTACCATCCTACCTATTTACTTAATTTACATAACGGTATTACCCGAAGATACTTTTAATATCCCTGCTAGAAAGGTAGTAATTATTAAGATATTTACTAGTATTCCACCATCACTAGTTCTCTATAAAATATTACTTTAATAATCATGTCCTTTTTCTGCATTTGATTACACATATAATATCATAAAATATTTTGAATATCAATTAGTTTCTTCTATTTTCCCCAATCATTTTTATTTCGGAAGTAAGCTCTTTAATTCTTTCCATAATTCTTCTTGCTTTTATAACATCTACATTTCTACTAGTTATACTAAAATGTGTTTCTAAATCTTTTAAAGACAGGTTCGATGTAAAAAATGTTGGAAGATGTTCTAACATCCTATATTGTAAGATTGGTCCTAGAATTTCATCTCTTCCCCAAGCAGTAGTATTTTCTGCTCCTATATCATCTATAAGTAATAATTCAACTTCTTTTATTTTATCAAACTTTTCTTCAAAATCAGAATCAAAAGATGCCTTTAAACTTCTTAGATATTCAGGCCAATATATTATCGCACTTTTAATACCTCTTTTAGCAAGTTCATTGAAGCATGCAGCAACTAAATATGTTTTTCCACATCCAAAATTACCATGCAAATATAATCCCTTTTTATTTTCATCTACATTATAATTTAATATGAAATCTTTAAGCCATTTAATTGTTTCTATTCTATTTTTATCATCTGTATAAATATCTTTCATTTTAGCGCCTATTATTTCTTTAGGTATATCAAAAGAATATATATTATCTAAATACGAATTATCTTTTATAAATTTCTTTTTGTATTTACATGCAACATAAGAAAATATCAAACTGTTATCATGAACTTCAGGATATAGTACAAATCCATTAATTTCATTTTTACACTCTAATAAACTTTTACAGTTTTTGCACGCTTTTAATTGTTCACAAATATTTTTTAATTTTGATGTATTTTTAATTGCAGTATCTTCTTTAATATGTAATTTCTTAACTAACTTTTTAAAAGTTTCATCAGTAAGTGCTTTAACATAATTTTCTTTTAATTTTTCATCAATATTATCGATGTGATATTTAATTCCATCTATCATTTTATACATATAATCACCTAAATTCTTTAAGTAAGTTATCCATTTCTTCTTGTTCTTCCCTGCTTATTTCTTTTTTTTCTATTTTCTTATCAAACCAATCTGGAGTACTTACTTCAACTTTATTTGTTTTCTTTGCATCTTTTACTTTCTTATATTTTTTATGTTCTTTTTGAGCAAGAGCCATTGCATCTCTTACTGTCTCTATATTCAATCTTTTCCATTGCCCTGCAATAGTTTCTGTATATGCTTTTTGTAGTTTACTTTCATTTGTTTTTAAAACATAATCTACTAATACATTAACAACCCCAGGTTTTAATCCATAATCGACAGTTAAAATTTCTAATAATTTTAAATCTCTACTAGTTGGTTCCGCACCATTTTGTTTACTCTTTAGAAAATCATATGGAGATACTGTCTCAAATGTATATATCATCTTTTCTTTACTTGATACTTCATTTAATTCACTTCTTAAATATTCTGGTTGAGTTCTATAAATAAGACTAGGTAATTTATCATTATTTTCAAATTGATAATAATTTCTACAATTTTTTCTAAGCTCTACTTTATTAATAATACCCCTTTCATTTACTGAAGAACGTATTATTTTTTCTAATTCTAAAATGCCTAAATCATATACAAATGATAATTTTATTATCAAATCTTTAATCTCTTTATTAAAAGTTCTTTCATTTACTACATTCTTTGGTAGTGATGAAATTAATAAGTCAAAATCTACTTGATTTTCTATATTTAAATTATTTTTATTTTTCCTAACTATTTCATCATTTATACTCTCAAATGAAGTATAAGCAACTGATGTGAAAACATCATTAAATGAAGAAGTTATATCTTTATAATTTTTTAAATTTATTTTGGGAAGTTTAAATGTATTTACCAGTTTTTCATATTCTGACTTACCAACATTATTGTACAATACTACATTTAAAATTGGATGATTAAAAAATTCTGATACTGAAATTGGAGAATACATTTCATATATATAACTGTTAACATTATCTTCCTTAACATATGTCTTAATAAGTCCTATTGCTTCTAATTTTTTTCTTGCATCAACTATATCTGTTAAATTAAGTTTCATATTTGCCATTAGATGATGATGAGTAAATTCTATACTCATTATTTCAAGTTTATCTAAATCACTCCATAATGTAAAATATAAACTTATTGGTAATTGTCCAATAATTGGCTGATAAAGAGAAGTTAGTATTTTTCTATCTGTATCAGACAAAATTGTCTTATTAACAACTGTATATGTATCCGCAGGTAATATTGTAAGTTTCATAAAACCACCCTAACTATAAATTTAAAGATATATTATATTATAACATATCTTCTATTCATCTTGATATCTCATCAAATCAAATTTTTCATCAAAGAATATAAATATTGTTTTTAATACTGCAATAAGTGGAGTTGCAATAATCATACCAACTATTCCAAATAAATATCCAAATATCAATAATCCAAGTAAAATAGTTACTGGATGTAATTTCATTGTTTTTGCCATAACAACTGGTTGTAAGAAATTTCCTTCAAGCATTTGAATGCATGCAATATATATAATTGTTAAAATACCCATTGTTGTATCTTGAGATAGCGCAACTATAGAAACTGGTATTCCACCAATATATGGACCAGCATATGGAATTATATTTGTAATACCACAGAATAATGCGAAGAATAATGGAGCTTTAATTCCTATAAGTAAAAATCCAATATAATTTGTAATAAATATAACAAATGATACTGTAAATGTTCCACGAACAAAATGTAATAATGCTTCATTTACTCTACTAAATAAGATAGATGCATCATTTCTAATTTTCTTCGGTAAAAATGAAATTAAAGTTTTACTAACATTATCAAAGTTAAGTAGCATATAAAATCCTATAATAAGTCCTAATCCAAAAGTTCCAACTCCTGAAATTAAACTTGTAATAATAGATACTACTTTTGTAGGTAGTGAATCAGTCATATTTCTTCCAAATTCTGTTAATGATGTAAATATATTATTCTTAAATCCATCTAAATTTATATTAGCGTTCGCACTTAAATTATCAAATACATTATTTATCCATTTAGAAGCATCATCAATAAATGATGGAATACTTGATACTAAATCATTTACTTGATTTGTTAGTATTGGAATTAATGAATATACAGTAATAAATATTAGAAATAAAAATACTATATATACTATTGCAGAACCAAATATTCTCTTAATCTTTTTCTTTTGTAACCATGTAACAATTGGATTAAATAACCATGCAATAACTAACCCTATAAAGAATGGAGCTAAAATATTTATAAAAGTTTTTACAAATGATAATACTTCCCATTCTTTTAATATAAGAGTTGCAGCATAAACTCCAATTACAATAATTAATATATAACTTATCTTTAAAATTTTGTGTAGTAAACTAACTGTTTTATTAACTTCCGTCATATTAAGTTCTTTACTATCTTTATATTTTTTTAACATATCTACCACCCTATATAAAAGTATAACATAAATGATAAGTAAAAAAAATTATTTTTCATCATTTAAATCATTAAATTTAATAAAACCTGTAAATAAAAGACCTATTGAACAAATATATAATAATATTTTTAAATCTTTTATAATTAAGAACGCTATTAAAATTATTATAAATCTTATAAAACTAAATAACATTTCAATAACTGTAACATATTCAATAGTATTAAAATGATGTCCTAATGAATATAAAAATCTAGTTACTGCTGTCTGATAAATTTTAGATACAATTCCTTCAATAAAAGCAACAAAAAGTATAATAATTTTTATCTTTATATTTATTTTTAATATCCATAATAAACTATACATTATAGCACATGGAAGCATATAAGACTTCTTCTTTTTATTTATTAATCTTGAAAATAAAAATATAAATATTATACTAGATATACCTATAAATATATTAAATATTCCTATAAATTTATAACTAACCTTTAAGAAAATTGTAATATATAAAGGAAATAATACAATTCCAATTACTTTAAATTGTTCTGCTATAAAAAATAATATATTTTTAACCTTAAGTGATTTAATAATTGAAAGATTTAATTTACTATCTTCTGTTTTTATTTTTATAGATAATAAAAATATATTCGCAATTATAAGTATAATTGATGCAATGATAGTTAAAACTAATTGATTATATTTATCTAATATAAATGCCCCTATATAACTAGAAAATAAATATGATGCTTCAGTTGAAATTAAAATATTACCAACATTTTTGGATAAGTTTTTATTTGGATATATCTTTATTGTATATATATGTCTTAATATCCAAAATATAGAACCATGTAGTGTATGAAATAAAGCCAAAATAAACAAACTTAAAATATTTTTTTTCATATAAAATAAAAATGTATATCCTATAATAAAAAAGATAGTATTTATTATAACTAATCCTTTATATTTAACATATTTATCAAGTAATGGTATCATACTAATTACAAATATAGATAATATATATTGAAACATTAAATATATAAAAATATAATCAATACTAAATCCATTTTTATATAAAATTATTGGTATAAATGCTTCTATCATACTTTTAGCAAAAAATGATAAAAATGTATTTATATTATATTTTTTACTATCATTCATTAGCACCACATCCAATAATATTTTTTGTAAAAATTATTATATTATTCAAAAAACATTTTTAAATGTCTTAAAAATTTACACACTATAATTGATACGTCCCTCTTGTTGATTGGTTTCTTATTACTACTGTTTTTTCTTCGTCTGCATCTTCTTCTAATACTCCAGTATCATAGTTTTCTTCTGTTG
>CANRCS010000084.1 GCA_947629195.1 uncultured Bacilli bacterium
TCTTTACCTATTAAAGAACCCATATCATCATTATCAACTAATACTTGAATATGATGAAAATCTTCTTCTTCAGTTTCAAATTCCTTAACAGTTACCATATCAGGATTTTTTACTAATGATTTTACTAATTCATCAGTTAATTTAACAAAATCCATAACTATTCTCCTCTTTTTTGATTATGGAATTTTTCCATAATTCCAGCTTTACTTAATAAATTTCTAACTGTATCTGTTGGAAGTGCTCCATTATTAAGCCATTTAATTGCTTTTTCTTCATCCACTTTAATTTCAGCAGGTTCAACAATTGGATTATAAGTTCCAACAGTTTCTATAAATCTACCATCTCTTGGACTTCTTGAATCAGCTGCTACTATTCTATAAAATGGTCTTTTTTTCGCACCCATTCTTTTAAGTCTTAACTTAACTGCCATTACTATTCCTCCTTTTTCTTGCATATATTATATCAAACAAAAAATAAAGTGTCAACTTTTTTTGGTTGACACTTTATTATATGAATTCTTCCTCTACATTATCATCAATTTCTTTTTCTACATTTTCATCAACTTCATCTTCTATTATATCCCATGGTTCTTCATCTTCTTCGATTGCTATTTTCATTTTTGTTTCACCAATTACTTCGATACCAAGTTCTTTTTCAATTGTATATTCTATATTTCCATTTACTATATTAACATTAGTACATGTTGGTTGTTTTAAACTTCTTACAATTATACTATTATCATCTGATAAATTCGCACTTTCTTTTTTCTTAACACTAACTACTTCACTGTAATCTTGCCTTTTAGTTACTACTGATGTTTTACTATTATTATCATATGAATACCAAATGTTTACATCATAACTTCCATCAAGTGTAATTTTACCATTTGTTTCATACCCTTTAAATTGATGATTAATTACCCAACATCCTAATACTGTTGTAGGTTCTACTTCTGTTGTTAAGACGTAATCGTTTTTAAAAAACTTTTTACCCTTACCAAGTATAGCCTTAGTAACAATTTCTTTAAATGCTGCCATTGGTAATCCCCCCTCAATTTAATCTATGCTTAAATAGTAAAAAAGTGTCTATATTTTTAGACACTTTTTCCATCTAAACTCCATGTTTTAGAGCTTGTAACTTTTACATCTATTATTTTACCAATATTTGATTTATCTGTCTTTACATTAATAAGTTTATTAGTATCAGTATATCCCATCATTATATCATTAGCTTTTTCACTAACACCTTCTATTAAAACACTAACAGTTTTATTTAATAATTTGTCATTACTTTTCTTTGCATACTTACTAACTAACTTGTTTAATCTTTCTAATCTTTCTTTTTTTACTTCTTCAGAAACATCATCTTTCATTTTAGCAGCAGGTGTTCCAACTCTTGGGGAATATATAAATGTATAAGCTAAATCAAATTCACATTTTTCATATAAGTCTAATGTTTCTTTGAAATCTTCTTCTGTCTCATTTGGAAATCCTACAATAATATCTGTTGTAATACTAACATTTTTTATTTGGTCTCTCATCTTATTAAATAATTCTAAATAAGATTCTTTAGTATATCTTCTTCCCATTAGTTTCAATATTCTATTACTACCAGATTGAACAGGTAAATGAATAAATGGTAATATGTTATCATATTTATTTATTATTTCTATCATTTTATCAGTAAAATCCCATGGATGAGATGTAACAAATTTAATTCTTTTGATTCCTGTTTTAACAACATCTTCTAATAGATTTTCCATACCATAATTATCATATAAATCTTTTCCATAAGCATTAACATTTTGTCCTAATAAAGTTACTTCTAAAACTCCATCTTTTATTAAATCATTAACTTCTTTTATTATATCCTCATGTCTTCTACTTCTTTGTTTTCCCCTAGTATATGGAACTATACAATAAGTACAAAATTTATCACAACCATACATTATATTAACCCATGATTTGTATTTGTTATCTCTTATATATGGAAGATTTTCAATTATATCTCCTTCTTTGCTGTAAACTTCTATTTCTCTTTCCTTACTTTTAGCAACTTCATTTAAAAGTATAGGAAATCTATGTATGTTATGAGTACCAAAAACTAAATCTACCCATTTCATCTTCTTCTTTACTTCATCAACTACAACTTCTTCTTGTGCCATACAACCACATAAACAAGTAATTATATTAGGTCTTTCTTCTCTTAAATGTTTAATTCTACCAAGCATTCCAAATACCTTATTATGTGCATTTTCTCTTATCGCACATGTATTTAAAATTATTACATCTGCATCTTCCATAACATCACATTTAGAATAACCCATTTCTTCTAACATCGCACTCAAAACTTCAGAGTCATGTTCATTCATTTGACATCCATAAGTTTTAATATGATAAGTTTTATTAGTTCCTATTTTCATATCTTTAGTAATTTTATATTCATCATATAATATATTTACTTTATCCTTAGTTCTCTTTTTTGCTTCTAACATATTAGGTGTTTTCATGACAATCACTCATTTCTTAAATAACACAAGTATTATATCAAAATAAAAAGAAATTGTATATCACAATTTCAAACCTATTCTACATCTAATCACTAATTACATCTGTACATACATTATAATATTTTGTTGAACAAGTGTAATAGTAATATAATATTTTTTAAAAAAATATTAAATAATAGAATAGCTAATAAGTTTCAACAACTAAATTTCCACTAAATGATTTATTTTGAGCTTCATTTCCTACTGAACTATCTAACCACATTATATATTTAAAATTAACAGTATCTTTTGCTTTAATCGCACCCTCATATAATACTACTTCATTATACCCATCTTTCTCAAATATATATTGATTATTGAATTTGTCAGTTTTTTCTACATCTTTAACATTTAAATAATAGTTAAACCAATTTATATCAACATTATTACTTATTCTATAAATTATTCTATAATTAACATAATTATCATTGTTGTTAACTATTTCATATTCACTCTTTTCATAATTTTCCAAAGCATAAGTATCTGACACTGGAATAATATTAGATAATTCTAGTGGTTTTATTTCATTTAATGTGATGGTCTTATTATTTGATGTATATGCTAAAACCTCATTAATTGTTTTTCCATTACTAAAAATATTATAACTAAAAAATGCGATAAAAACAGCGGCTAAAATTTCCATAGATAATTTAATAATAATCTTATTTTTCACAATATCCCCCTCTTTTGACTGTATATTGTAACATGTTTTTAAAGAGAAAGCAAATTTCGTAGATAGTATTTTTATTTTATGGATTTTTCAATATATATATTCATATTTAGTTAAAAAATTTCTTATAAAACTTTAAGTTAACAATCAGTGTACGGAAAATGCGAATATATGTATGTTTTGTATTGAAATTTACTTAATAAGTGTTATACTGATATTGGTTATATAAAATTATTTGTTGAAAATTTAATCTATGAGATTCGTGGTGTACAAATTGTGTTTAACTCTGATTTATTAAGACTTTATGAATGTACAAATAACTAAATAGGAGTATGACATCTTGAAGTTCCAAAATGGAACTTCAAATGGTAGTGTTAGAAAAATGTCATATATTTTTACAGAACAAGTGTCGAATCTTCTGTAAGTATAAATATCATGTGAGCATTTGTAATAATGATTTCCATGATATATATATTATATTAGATCAAAAAGAAATTTTTCATTGTAGAGCAAGAACTTTTAGTATTAATATTTTAGAAGATAAAAAGATATGTGAAGCACTTAAAAATAGGGTTGATAAAATAATGAGCAGTTGAGTTATTCTCATTTTCATTTGTCCGTCCATCCCACGACTCCTAAACAAATTAAATTTTCTTAATATAGTTAATATGGAAAACAAATAATTATTTGCCGATAATTATAATCTTGATAATTTAAAGCAAATTATAACCTAATTTCAAATACACATAGTAAAGGAGACAGAAAATATGAAAAATGAAATTGTATTATTTGAAAATCAAAATGTAAAATTAGAAGTAAATATGAAAGATGAAACAGTATGGTTATCACTAGAACAAATAGCAGAACTATTTGATAGAGATAAGTCTGTTATTTCAAGACATATTAAAAATGCTTTGGAAGAAGAATTGGATAATTCAGTTGTTGCAAATTTTGCAACAACTGCTAGGGATGGTAAAACATACCAAGTAGATTATTATAATTTAGATATGATAATAAGTGTTGGTTATCGTGTTAAAAGTAAAAATGGTATCATTTTTAGAAAATGGGCAAATAAAGTTTTAAAAGATTATCTATTAAAAGGATATGCTGTTAATCAAAAGAGATTAGAATATCTTGAAAAAACAATTAAATTAATAGATATTGCTGGAAGGATTGATACTGAGTTAGAAGGTAATGAAGCTCAAGAAATAATTAAAGTAATAAACAATTATTCAAATGCATTAAATTTACTTGATAATTATGACCATAAAAAAATAACAAAACCAAAGGGAACTAAAAATGATAAAATAATCACTTATGAAGATTGTATGGATATAGTAAGTAAACTTAAATTTAATAGTGATAGTAACTTATTTGCACTTGAAAGAAATAAGGGTTTAAAATCAATTATAAGCACAATTTACCAATCATATGATGGTAAAGATTTATATCCTACAATAGAAGAAAAGGCAGCTAATTTTTTATATTTAATTACCAAAAACCATACTTTTATTGATGGTAATAAAAGAATAGCAGCAACACTATTCATATATTTTCTAGAGTTTAATAATATCTTATATAATGAAAATGGACAAATTATAGATAATAATACACTGGTTGCAATTACACTTTTAATAGCGCAATCAAATCCAAAAGAAAAAAATATACTAATTGATTTAGTAATGAATTTTTTAAGTAATAAATAAAATTATAAATGTTTTAAACATTAAA
>CANRCS010000085.1 GCA_947629195.1 uncultured Bacilli bacterium
ATAAAGATACTTTAAATTCTTCATTGAATGATATAATTGAAAAATTTATATAAAAGGACTAATTTTGTCCTTTTTTTAAAATTTAATTCAAAAATCGCTATTTTTCGACATCGAATTATGTTATACTTTTAGTGTACTTGTGAAATATTGTACAAATTTAAGGAGGGTTAAAATGGAATTAACAGGAAAACCATCAGTTGATAAACCATGGTTGAAATATTATGATAAAAATGCTATAAAAGATGATTTGCCAGAAAATACAATATATGGATATTTAGTAGAAAATAACAAAGATTATCCAAATAGGGTTGCACTTAATTATTTTGATAGAAAAATAAAATATAAGGAATTAATTGATAACATAGATAAAACCGCTAAAGCTTTATTAAATTTTGGAGTAAAAAAAGGTGATGTAGTAACTATTTCAACACCAACATTACCAGAAACAATTTATTTATTTTATGCAATATCTAAAATTGGGGCAATTGCTAATATGGTTGACCCAAGAACAAGTGTAGAAGGAATTGAAGATTATGTTAATGAAGCAGAATCTAAGTTATTGTTTATTGTAGATGTAGCAGCAGAAAAAGCTAAAAACATAAAAGAAAAAACATCTGTTGAAAAGGTAATTGCTATATCTCCAGCAGATTCACTACCATTTGGTTTAAATTATGGATATAGAGCGAAAGAATTTATTGAATCTATAAAAGAAAAACGTGATAATTTCTTTAAAAAGAATGAATGTTATACATGGAATGAATTTTTTAAAGAAGGAAACATATATGTAGACAATGAAGAATACATTGAATACAAAAAAGATATTCCAGTTGCAATAGTTCATACAGGTGGAACAACTGGAAGACCAAAGGGAGTATTACTATCTAATGACAATTTAAATGCAGCTGCTTATCAATGTAAAGTTGCAGGATTTGATTTTAAACGTGAACACAATTGGTTAAATATAATGCCTCCATTTATTGCATATGGAATAGGTAATGGATTACATTTACCGCTTATATGTGGGATGGAAGTTATATTAATACCACAATTTGATCCAAAGACATTTGAAGATTTACTAATTAAATATAATCCTAATCATATGACAGGTGTTCCATCACATTATGGATATATTATAAATAGTAAAAAATTAGATAATAAAGATTTATCATATATTATCGCACCTACCGTTGGTGGAGATAAAATGGATGAAGAATTAGAAAAACAAACAAATGAATTTTTAAAAAATCATAACTGTAAATACAAAGTTACAAAAGGCTATGGTATGACAGAAGTAAATGCAGCAGTAGCCGCTTGTACATCAAATGAAAATAATGAAATTGGTAGTGTTGGTATTCCTTTTTCTAAAACAATTATCTCTATTTTTGATCCTGAAACAAGGGAAGAATTAGGATATAACCAAGTAGGAGAAGTATGTATTACAGGACCAAATACAATGTTAGGATATTTTAAAAATCAAGAAGAAACTGATAAAATTATCATTGAACATAACGATGGCAAAAAATGGGTTCACTCTGGAGATTTAGGGTATATGACAGAAGATGGTAAGTTATATATAAAAGATAGAATAAAAAGAATGATAATAAGACATGATGGATTCAAAGTATTTCCAAGTGAAATTGAAAAAATTATATCTACTCATCCTAGCGTTAAAGATTGTAGTGTAGTTGGAGTTCCAGATTTAGAACACGCACAGGGAAAAGTTCCAAAAGCTTATGTAGTTTTAAAATCTAAATTTTACGATGAAAATAAAGTAAAAGATGAAATATTTTATCTATGTAGTCAAAAACTTGCAGAGTATTCTCAACCTGATGATTTAGAATATAAAACTAGTTTACCATTAACATCTATTGGAAAAGTAGATTATCATTCATTAGAAAAAGAACATGAAGAAAAATTAAAAGAAAAAAATATTGCTAAACAAAAAATATTAAAATAACAAAATTTTTAAAACGAAAAAGACTCCATTGTTTTAGGTAACATTACCTAAGACAATGGATATTTCTTATTATAAGTACAAATTAGATTTACTCTCAGAATTAAGAATTTTACAAATACAAAAAATACTTACTTGACTAAATACTTGATAACATATACAATATAGTTGTAGAATAATTTTTAATTTGAATTTTAAAAATTTTACTATAAATTAAATATTTAGAATGGAGGAACCATTGTATGGATAACATTTTATTCTCCATTTTACTAGCTATTGTTGGAATATTTCTTGGCGCAGTTGGTATGGCTATTGTCAATTACCTACGTGGTGTTAGCGCCTCAAAAAAAGCAGAAGAAATAATTGAAAAGGCTAAAAAAGAAGCTGATAAATCTAAAAGAGATGCAATCTTAGAAGCAAAAGAAGAAGCACATAAAATAAAGATAGATACTGATAAAGAAGTTAAAGAAAAGAAAATTGAAATTAAACAATCAGAAGATAGATTACTTCAAAGAGAAGAAAGTATTGATAGGAGAGATCATGCTCTTCAAAATAGAGAAAAACTTTTAGATGATAGAGATAATAGTCTAATGCAAAAACAAAAAGAAATACAAGACAAAGAAGTAAATTTGGGTGAATTAGAAAAGAAACAATTAGAAATTTTAGAAAATATTTCAGGATATTCTAAAGAAAAAGCTCATGATGAGATAATGAAGAAAATAGAGTCTAATATGAATTTAGAAATTTCTGAATATATTAAAGAAAGAGAAACTGAAGCTAAATTAGAAGTAGACAAGAAAGCTAAAAATTTATTAGTTATGAGTATGCAAAAATATGCATCAGATGTTACTAATGAACAAACTGTTACTGTTGTTTCTCTACCTAATGATGAAATGAAAGGTAGAATAATAGGACGTGAAGGAAGAAATATCAGGACAATAGAAGCTGTTACAGGAGTTGACTTAATTATTGACGATACACCTGAAGCAATCGTTTTATCTAGTTTTGATCCACTAAGAAGGGAAATTGCAAGATTAACATTAGAAACTTTAATTAAAGATGGAAGAATACATCCAACTAGAATAGAAGAAGTTTATGATAAAACTTGTAAAGATGTTAATGCTAGAATTACAGAAATTGGTGCGGATGCATTATATCAATTAGGAATTACTAAAGTTGATGAAGAACTTGTAAATATAATTGGTAAATTACATTTTAGAACAAGTTATGGACAAAATGCTTTAAAACATTCGATTGAAGTTGCAAATTTAACAGGAATTATGGCTGCCGAATTAGGAGAAAATGTAGTACTTGCTAAAAGAGCAGGGTTATTACATGATATTGGAAAAGCAATAGATTTTGAAATTGAAGGAAGCCATGTTGAAATAGGAGCAGATTTAGCTAAAAAATATCATGAAAATGAAGTAGTAATAAATGCTATTGAATCACATCATGGTGATACTGAACAAACAAGTGTTATATCATCACTTGTTATGATTGCAGATACATTATCTGCTGCACGTCCAGGAGCAAGAAACGATTCATTTGAAAATTATGTTCAACGTTTAAAACAACTTGAAACAATCGCTAATGATATAGATGGTGTAGATAAAACTTATGCTCTACAAGCTGGTAGAGAATTAAGAGTTATAGTTAAACCTGATGAAATTAGTGATATGCAAAGTTATAAAGTTGCACGTGATATAAAAGAAAAAGTACAAAATGAAATGAAATATCCTGGAACTATAAAAATAACAGTAATAAGAGAAACAAGAGCTACTGAAGAAGCAAAATAAAAAGATGAGTTATTTCATCTTTTTATTTTGCAGGCATTATACCTTTATAATATTTCCAAGCTAAAATTTTAAAAGCTAATTTATTGATAAGATTTTCATCAATAGTACCATTACTAATCGCACTCTTTACACTTTCAATATCAGCTGCATAATTAGTAGTTATTATCAAATCATTACCTGCCAATATCGCTTTAATAACAGCATTATCAACTGAAGTAAGTGCACCCATATCTAAATCATCTGTAATCGATACTCCCGTAAATTTTAAATTATTTCTAAGTAAATTATGAACATTTGCTGATAGTGAAGCAGGGTTTGCAGAATCGATATTCTTTACAGTATTATGACTAAATAAAACTGCTTCTGCACCAGCATTTACTCCTGCTTCAAAAGGAGGTAAATCATTGCTTAAAATATCATCATAAGACCTTTCATCTAAAACACTACCTGAATGAGTATCATTATTGTTTCCATATCCAGGGAAATGTTTTAACGTATAAGATACTCCAGTATTTTTACTTGCTTCAATTACTGTTTTAGCAAATGTAGAAGTCGTTTGTGTATCTTGACCTAATGCTCTACTGTACATGTAATCATCTGGACTTGTTGATACATCAACAACAGGAGCAAGATTTAAATTAAGACCTAAATTTGATAATACCCTGCTTTTTTCAATAGTATCTTCTCTTATCCTATCAAATCCACCTTCATCATATAATGTTTTTGAAGATTTAAACTTTTCTTTAGCAAGTTGAGGATTACTACTTACTCTAACTACGGCTCCACCTTCTTCATCAACGGCAGTAAGTAAAGGAATATTAGCTTCTTTTTGAAGATTTTTAATCATAGATTTAACTTCACTTTCGCTTTTATCCTTAAAATCTTTAGAAAAGAAAACATAACCACCAAATTTATATTTTTTTAAATCTGCTATTGCACTATTTTCAGGATATCTAACTAAGAATAATTGTCCTATCTTTTCATCTAAAGTAAGTTCCTTTAACTTGTTATTAGCAAGTATATAAAAATCACTAAATATACCATTGTCTAACCATTCAGTTGGAATACCATTTTCATCCATATTCGATGAAACAGTTTTATAACTAATTATTTTAACATCCTGTAATCCCTTATTTTCATCTAATATACCCGTGTACTCAATACTTACATTTTCTCCTGAAGATAA
>CANRCS010000086.1 GCA_947629195.1 uncultured Bacilli bacterium
AAAAAAATTAAGTTAAATGAACATGATAATATTTATATAGAAATAAATCCAATAGAAGAAAATGATAAAATAGAAGATAAAGATATTTATGATGCATTAGATGATTTGTATAGGGATGGCATTATTGTTACTAATTCAAATTATGATAAAATTTTTTCAGTTGTAAATAATACAATTCCTAAAAATTTTATAAAAGATGTTTCTGGAATAATTGAAAATAGAGAAAGTAGTTATAGTGAAAGTTATATGAAGAAAAAAGTTAAATTAATAAGAAAAGACTATATTTATGACAAAAATTGTCGAAATTTTAATGAGGTTTGGAAAATAAATTAAATTATTTTCTTTTTTTTGAAGTATTTTGGCATACTTTTTTACAATAATTATATGAGGAGGTAAAAAAGTATGAAAAAAGTTTTATTAGGAATAACCCTATTTCTAACCCTATTTAGTTTTATTGATGTAAATGCAATGGAAGGAGTTTGGACAGATAATTATGATTTAGCTAAAAACTTTAACATAATTAAAGAAGAGAAAAGATATAGGTGGTATAGTGAAAATTTAATTGACTTAGGATATAGTGAAAATCTTGATGTTAATGATGAAATTTATGTAAATTTAGATGACTTTGAAACTACATATGGTGAATGGAATACATATGATGGTAACTTAAGAGATAATTTAGAATTTAGAAAGTGGTATGTATATCAAAATATTGAACCATTAAAATTTATTGAATTAGCAGCATTTGATGATACAGTAAATATTTCAGAGATAGAAGTATATGTTGATGATGAGAAGATAGATTATAAACTTGCTTGTGGAACATGTAGTGTTACTAACCAAAGTTTATCATCATTAAAAGATGGTATCATATCTTCTGATAATTACTTTCAATTATATGATAGATCTCAATTAGCTATAATTTTAAAAGATTATTATCCATTAGATAAAATTAAAGTTATAATTCATTTTGCAAATACATATAATACTACCAAATTTAATGCTTACTTTACAAAAGAACAATATAAACATGATCATATGATATCAAAAAAAGATATAGAAATTCCCGAAGATAAAAATATTGAACTTAAAATAGATGATACATGGGATTTTAATATTGAATACGGTGATATAAATAGAACATTAGATGAAGTAAAACCATCATGGTATACAAAAGTTAGCGAAGAAATAGAAAGTAGAGAAGTCATTAAAAAATATCATCAATACAAAATAGAAAAAAATTATGTTGATGGATACTATAAAGAAAGTCCATATGATAATATGAAAAAAGATGAAAAGAATTATAAAACATATTATATGTATGAAATTCCAGAAATGAATTATGAAGATTTAACACTACCAAATATACAAATTCCAAATTCCTATCCAAATATTTCTTCAAATAATTTTGACTTATCATCATTAATGGCACAGAACTATCAAATGCCTAATGTAGATATGCAAAGTTTATTAAAATCTAATAATAATATCAATTTAGAAGATTATTATAATGTTAATAATCAAGAAGAAGAAGAAATTAAAACTGATAAAAGTAAATTTAAAAACAATAAAGTTAAAACAAAAGATGTTTCTAAAAATATTAATTTCAATGGAATAAAAAAATTTAGTATCGCTTTATTAATATTAATAATAATATTACTTCTAATAAATAGACGATTTAGGAAAAGTTGATTTTTGTCATACGAAACATATAACTACTTTTGTCGAAGTCATATACAAGTTATATTTTATGTGCTTAAATTGATTTTACATTAGGAGGCAATTATATGCTTAACATAAATGTAGAATTTAGAAAGGGAGTACTTTTTATAAGATTAGAAGGTACTCTAAATTATGAAACTGTACCTAATTTAAATGAAGAAGTATTAAATGTTATAAAAACAAATGGAATTAAATACATAGTATTTAATTTAGAAAATTTATACTATATAGATATTTATGGTATAAATGCAATAATGAATCATTACAATCTAGTTAATTCATATAATGGAAAAAGTTTAATATGTGGAATATCTAATAGTACTGTTAAAAATAAAATAAAAAAAAGTGATATTCTAAAATACTTAAATGAAACAACAAATGAACTTACGGCACTAAAATTAATCAATATATAAAAAGGGTGAAGATAATGAACTTAGAATTAGAAAAAGTTATTGAAGAAAATAGTTGGTTAATATTTCATTTTTTAAAAAAATATAATAATTATGTAGATAAGGAAGATTTAATTCAAGTCGCACGAATAGGACTTATTAATGCCTATTCAAATTATGATAAAAATAGAGGAGTTAAATTTAGCTCTTTTGCTTACAAATATATTTCTGGAGAATTAAAAAAATTCGTAAGAGAAAATAGAACAATAAAAATAAATAAAGATATGTCTAAATTATGTAATAGTATTAAAACTGCAAAAAGTTTATTAGAACAAAAATTGATGAAAACTCCAACTAATAAAGAATTATGTGAATTCTTAGAAATTGATGAATTAACTTTAGAGATGGCTCTTGAAATTCAAGAAAATACTCAAAGTTTAGATCAACCTATATTAAATGATGGTAAATCATCGAGTCTATATGATATAATTCCAGAAAAGAAAAATCAAAACATAGATGATTTGATAATGTTAAGAGAAGAATTAAGCAAATTAGATTATCAAGATAAAAGATTAATACAATATAGATATTTTAATGATAAAACCCAAAGTGAAGTTGCAGAAATTCTTGGTATTAGTCAAGCAAAAGCATCAAGAATTGAAAAAAAAGTACTTTCAAAGTTAAAATCTTCCATGATAGCGTAAAAATCTAGTCAAAAATGACTAGATTTTTATTTTTTTACCATAATATAGTTGGAGGGAAAATTATGGATAAGGAAAAATATCAAAAAATAGTAGATAAGAATATTCCAAAAGAGAATGTAAAAATTAATGCAACAAAAGCATTTTTAGTTGGTGGATTTATGGGAATTATTGGACAACTATTATTAGATTTATATACGACATGGCTAGATATTCCTACTAAAGATGCATCTACTTATATGATAATAACTTTAATATTTATAGGTAGTTTGTTTACTGCACTAGGCTTTTTTGACAAATGGGTATCTTGGGCTAACTGTGGATTGATTGTTCCTATAACAGGATTTGCCCATGCGATGACATCTGCTGCACTTGAATATAAAAAAGAAGGTTTCGTTCTTGGAATAGGAGCAAATATATTTAAACTTACTGGTAGTGTAATCTTATATGGTGTTGTTTCAGCGTACTTTTTCGGACTCATAAGAGTTTTACTTTTTGGAGGGTGATTAAATGACTTTTAAATTTAAAAATGTTTTCTTAAACAATACTGCAACTGTTGTTGGACCATATGAAAGTAAAGGACCATTAGGCAAATATTTTGATAAATCTTATAACAATTTGTACGCAAATCAAAAAACGTATGAGCAAGGCGAAGCAAAAATGTTAGAAGATAGCATAGATATTTTATATAAAAAAGCAAATATAAATAGTGCGGATGTATTTTTATCTGGTGATTTATTAAATCAGTTAATATCATCTAATTTAGCTGCTTTAAATGTCAAAATACCATTTCTAGGTTTATATAATGCATGTGCGACTAGTATGGAAGGACTAATTATTGCATCTACATTAATCGATTCTGGAAAAGTTAAAAATGCAATATGTTCCGTATCATCTAATAATTGTACCGCAGAAAAACAATTTAGGTATCCTAATGAATATGGTGGTTCAAAACCAAAGGTAACAACCTTCACAGCAACAGGAGCAGCAAGTGCATATTTATCCAAAACTCCATCACAAATAAGAGTTGAATCTGGAACAATTGGTACAGTAGTAGATTTAGGAATAACTGATGTATACAATATGGGAGCAGTTATGGCACCTGCTGCTGCACATACTCTAAATCAACATTTAAAAGATTTAAAAAGAGATGTTAACTATTATGATTTAATTGTTACTGGAGATCTTGGAATATATGGTAAACAAATATTAAAAGATTATGCGAAAGAAGAATTTAATATAGAACTTTCTAAATATAATGACTGTGGAATTATGCTTTATGATTTAAAAGAACAAGAAGTTTATGCAGGTGGGAGTGGACCTGCATGTTGTCCACTTACAACTTACAGTGTTATTTTAGATAGAATGAAAAGAGGAGAATTAAAAAGAGTTTTAGTAATGTCTACTGGTGCCTTACATTCTCCAACTTTAGTAAATCAAAAATTATCTATTCCTGCAATTTGTCATGCAATTAGTTTGGAGGTTGAAAAATGATTTATTTAAAATCTTTTCTAGTAGCTGGGATAATCTGTATGATTGGACAAATAATACTAGATAAAACTAAACTTACACCAGGACACATTACAACAATATTTGTTATAGTAGGAGCATTTTTAGACATATTTAATATATATGACAAAATAATATTATTTGCAGGTGGAGGTGCACTTGTTCCTATAACAAGTTTTGGACATTTACTAATTCATGGTGCATTAGAAAATACTGTTAAATATGGAATAACGGGACTTTTAATTGGTATGTTTGACTTAACTGCCTCAGGAATTACATCTTCCATAATAATTGCATTTGTTCTTGCTTTAATTTTCAAACCTAAAGATTAATATAATTAAGCATATTTTCGTTTGTAAAATATGCTTTTTTATGTTATTATTATCATGTAAGAATACAAGGAGGGTTAGAAATGGAAGAAGAAAAAAAGAATGAGGAAACAAATACTAATACTAATCAAGATTTTGAGGTATTAGATTTTGAAGACGCACCATCATCTACTTCAAATGATAATGTTTCATCTGATGATATAATTGAAGATGTAATAAGTGAAAATGTTAAAGAAACTAATGATGGTGATATATTAGAAGAAACTGATA
>CANRCS010000087.1 GCA_947629195.1 uncultured Bacilli bacterium
TCATCAAAGTAAATATCACCACCACCATATTCACTTCTTTGTATTAAAACCATATCCCAATGTATCATAGATGTATTTCCATTAGGAGCTTCATCATAAGCTCTACCTGGTGTAAAATGTATGCTACCTATTATTTTTTCATCATATAAAATATCACCTACTGGATCTTTTATTTTAGGATTTAATCCTAAAGAAAATTCTCCAATATAACGTGCCCCTTCATCTCTATCAAATATTTCATTTAATGTATCGTTATCTTCATCACAAGTTGCTTTAATAATTTTACCATTTTCTAATTCTAATCTAACATGATGAAATATATTACCATCATAAGGAGATGGTGTATTATAAGTTATATACCCATTAACACTATCCTTAACGGGTGCAGTAAATATTTCTCCATCTGGTATATTACATTCACCAGTACATGGAATTACTGGTATATTTTTAATACTAAATGTCAAATCAGTATCTTTTCCTGTTACTCTTACCTTATCAGTTTTTTCCATTAATTTTTTTAATGGTTCAACATCTCTTGCCATTTTATCATAATCTACTGTCATAACATCTAATGCATAATCATAAAATTCATCTATTTCCATTTTTGCTTTATAAGCATCTAAATTAGATGGATAATTTAATAAAACCCATTTTCTTTTATTAGTTTTAATATCACTAAATTTTCTTGTTTTTTCACCTAATAATCTTTTTAGTTCTTTATCTTCATTTTTATTTTCATAATCATTTATTTGATATTTAATATTAATAAAACTATCAAAATTATTTGCTTCAAATTCTTGATGTTTAGCTATTTCATTTATTCTTGCTTCAGAGTTATTTTCATTTAATAAATCACTTATTTCTGGTTCGTTTAATACATTTACAAATACTATACCTTTCTTTTTGTTAATTTCTTTAATTAATTCTTTAACTAATGGATTAACATCCATAGTTTTATAAGTTATTAATACTCTTTCATTTTCTTCTACTTTAAGTGAATGATTTACAATTATATTAGCTAATTTTTTTAATTTTTCTTCCACTCTTATCACCTTTCTATTAAATATTCATATTATAAATTGAAAGGAGTAAAATATGTATTCTACTAACACAAAGACATATTATCCTTACAATAATATGATGTACCAAGATGATAATAATATTCAATATGCCGTAGATGATAGAGGTTTTATAGTTCCTTTTATTTTAGGTGGACTTACTGGAGGATTAATTGCTCCTGCATTTTATAGACCAAATTATTATAATAATTATTCATATCAACAACCATATTATTATAGACCATATCCATATTATTGGCGATAAATAAACTGTTATGAAAAGTCTCATAACAGTTTTAACATTATAAATTAATTCTATTCATTAGAAAATCAAATACACTTATTTGTTTTATACCATCATAATTATTTGTATCATAATCAAGTGTTATTATATATTTTCTATGATTATCTTGTATGTTTTCTAATGCTTTTAATTCTCTTTTTAAAGTATTTTCATCTCTTAAAGTTAGTGCGACTTGTATGTATATTAAATCATCAATATCTTCTACAACAAAATCTATTTCACTTGTATTATTTTTACCTATATATATTTTATATCCTCTTCTTTTAAGTTCTAGAAAAACAACATTTTCTAGTATATGTCCTAAATCTTTATTATACTTATTTCCTAATAAATATGTTCTAAGACCTAAATCAGATAAATAATATTTTTCTTGTGTTTTTAATAATTCTTTACCTTTAATATCATATCTATTAACTTTATATAGTATATAACTTTCTAATAGTGCATTTAAATATTCTTCTATTGTATGTACAGAATTTTTTCTTCCATTTGATGAAAGCGTATCACTTATTTTTTTTACTGAAATACTTGAACCAATACTATCAAATAAAAATCTACATATAGATTCAAGCATAAGTGTATCATTAACTTTTTTTCTTGATATAACATCTTTCATAATTACTGTGTTATATATACTATCTAAATAATCTATTTTTTCATTATTATTTTTTAAATTTATTAAATATGGAAATCCTCCATATGTAATATATTCATTATATTTTTTTAATTCATCATTTTCTCCATAATAACTTATATATTCTTTAAAAGATAGTGGTAATACATGTATTTGAATATATCTTCCTGTAAGATAAGTAGCAAGTTCTCCTGATAACATATAAGAATTAGAACCAGCTATATATATGTCTAGATAATCTCTTAGAAATAAACTATTTATACATTTTTCAAATTTATCTACATTTTGAATTTCATCTAAAAATATATAATTTTTATTTTTTCTGTCTGTATTTTCAATTATGTAATTGTGTAATTTCTCTTGGTCTAAAAATTCACTATAATTATAATCTTCAAAATTTATAAATATAATATTTTTTTCATTTACACCGTTTTTTAATAAATAATTTTTATATTCTTTTAATATAGTGGATTTACCGCAACGTCTAATTCCTGTTAAAACTTTTATTATATTTTTATCTTTTAAAGATATAAGTTTATTTATATATTGTTCTCTATTTATTGTATCCATATTTAATCACCAAAATAATTATATATTTAATTTTTAAGCGCTAAAAAGTATGCTATATTCAAATCTAAATATTTATTAAATATATTTAATATAATAATTGATACTATGAAGTATTCAAATGGTAATAATATATATAATATTGAACATAAGATTGAATATATATAACAAGCATAAGCGCTTTTTGGAGATGAATATAACTCAGGTAATATATATATTCCTAATATGAATAATATATATAGATTACTTATGGAAAAACTTTTTAATATAAAGCTAAATATACTTATAGATATAAATATAAGTGCTATTCTAAATTTGAATGCTCTTTTAATTATTAAATAACTTAATGATATAACAAATATAATTATTAATATTAGTAAATCCATATTTAAATATAATGGTTTTAATTTAACTACATAAAAATAAATATTTATTATTAATCCACTTATTAATATAGGATTGATATTTTTAATTATTTTAGAAATCGTTATTGATAATATATTAGATAGTGCTACTACAATTAATGGTGTATTATATGGTATAAATAAATATATTACTATACTCATAATTAATGAATATAAATGATTTTTAAATTCAAATTTATAATCTTTAATATTTTTAATTATTTCATGTATTATACTGGTTAAAAGTGTAAATGACATAGAAATTAATAACAATACTATATCTTCCATTTTTGTTAGATAAAATCTATATATTACAAATGGTATCATAGATATTAAAATATTGTACATTATTTTATTTGAATTATTGGAACTTTTTATATATGGACCATTTATTAATTTTTTCATACTTTATTTCCCCACCTTATCTAATACTTTTTTACGCAAATCTATTTTAGATGGACAAATATATGAACATAAACCACAATTAATACATTTTTCTGGATGTAATCTTTTAATATTTTTATTATTTTTTTCATCCATTATTAATACTGGTGATATTTGTACTGGGCAAATGTTTATACATTTACCACAGTTAATACAATCCATTTCTTCTATATTATCTTTATTATCTAATACTGCAATTCCTGCTACTTCTTTTGTTATAACGGTAGTATCATCAACAATCATATTTCCCATTATTGGACCATTTACTATTATTATTGGATTAGTATTTTTTTTATATCCTCCAATACTATCAATAATTTCATTTATTGGAGTACCAATTTTTACTATTATATTTTGTGGATTTTTAAGAGCATTACCACTAAATGTTACTAATCTTTGTGTTATTGGTTTACGATATTTTAATGCTTTATAAATGCTATATATTGTTGATACATTATTTACTAATATACTTTTTTCCATTGGATATTTTTTAACTTTGATATTAAATAGATATTCTATTAAATATTTTTCCCAACCAAGTGTATAATTATCTTTAACAACTCTAATACTTATATTTGGATAAGAACCAACATATTCTTGTAAATTTTCAATTCCTCTTTTATTAAAATCTTTAATTGCTATGACACATTCTTTTATATTAAATATTTCCATTAATGCATCAATTGTTTCTAATATTTCAGAAGTTCTTATACTTAAAGTTACAAAATCAGATGTTAAATAACTTTCAGATTCTACTGCATTTATAACAAGTTTATTTATTTTTAAATCATGATTATATTTATAATATGTTGGAAAGTTATCACCACTCATTCCAACTACTCCACAATTTTTTATTATTTCAATAACTTGTTCTTTTGTATATGTATTTATTTTTTTCTTAGAACCTATTTTTTCTTCTTTATCAAGAAAGTCATTTTCTATAACTATTGATTTTACTTTTTTATTATCTATATAATTTTTATTTATTATTTCTTTTACTATTCCGCTAACGCTACTATGTATAGGAAAATCATATTTATCTTTTGAACGAGCTATTTCCTGCCCTTTTAATACATAATCTCCTTCTTTAACCAATACATCAAATTTATTATTTTTATATGTTTTAAGTGGTATATATACATAATCTGGTTTATCATATTTTTTTATTTTAGTTTTTACTGAAATATTTTTGTTATTTTCAATTTTAGTACCACGTAACATAAAGATACCTCCTTAAGACATATAACTAACTACATTATACATTGTTTTTTGACAAAATAAAAGAGAAAATGTATATACTGTTTTTACAGTATTATCCATTTTCCATTTCTTTAATATTATTTAAA
>CANRCS010000088.1 GCA_947629195.1 uncultured Bacilli bacterium
ATTTATTTCCCTCAATTAACATTATTTATCAAAAATTATATTGATATACACCCAATATAGGTGTATAATTAATATGGTGATTGAAATGGAAAATGAAATTAAAGAAATTGAAAAAGAAAACATAAGATTAATTAAAAGATTAAATGTTATTGAAGGTCAAGTTAGAGGACTTAAACAAATGATAGAAAATGACAGAAATTATATGGATACTCTAATTCAAATATGCGCTGTTAATAAGTCTTTAAAAAGTATAGGACATACTTTATTACACAATCATTTATCTCATAATATAGAAAATGATGTAGAAAAAGATAAAGATAAAGCAGTAGAAGATATAATTAATTCATTTATCGTATTAAATAAATAGTATTAAATACTATTTTTAATATTAGAAAGGTGATATCTATGTTTAATAAAAAAATTCAAAAGACAGTTATAGTAGATGGAATGAAATGTAATCATTGTGCAAAAAAAGTTGAAACTGCATTAAATAAAATAGAAAATGTTAAAAGTGTAAAAATTGATTTAGATAAACAAAAAGTTTTAATAACACTTTTAAATGATATTGATGATAATATTATTAGAAATACAATAGAAGAATTAGACTATAAAGTTATTAGTATAAACTAATAACTTTAATAGATAGTGTTATTTATGGAAAGATATAAAGAAATAGAAAGAAGTATTATCAAGAAATACAGAAAATCTATTTGGGGAAGATTTATTCGTGCAGTAAAAGATTATGAACTAATAAAAGAAAATGATAAGATTATGGTTTGTATTAGTGGTGGTAAAGATTCATTTTTACTTGCTAAATGTATTCAAGAACTACAAAGACATGGAAAAATACATTTTGAGGCACGTTATGTTGTAATGAACCCCGGATACAATGAACTTAATCTAAATCTTATTATAGAAAATGCTAAGACTTTAAATGTTCCAATAGAAATATTTGAAAGTAATATTTTTGATGTTGTAAGTACAATAGATAAAAGTCCATGTTATTTATGTGCCAGAATGAGAAGGGGATATTTATATAGTAAAGCAAAAAATTTAGGTTGTAATAAAATCGCACTAGGACATCATTTTGATGATGTTATAGAAACTACATTATTGTCAATGTTTTATGGTTCAGAAATTAAAACTATGATGCCAAAATTACATAGTGAAAATTTTCCTGGATTAGAACTAATTAGACCATTGTATTTAGTAAAAGAAGAAGATATATTGTCTTTCATAAGAAGTAATGAACTAACTTTTATAAATTGTGCATGTAGATTTACAGAAAATTGTTCTATTGAAGATAATTCAACAAGTAAAAGAGAAGAAATGAAAAGACTTATTAAAAATATGAGAAAGATAAATAAAAATATTGATTACAATATATTTAAAAGTTTAGATAATATAAATTTAGATTGTGTATTAGGTTATCATAAAGGTAATAAAAAATATAGTTTTTTGGATGATTATGAAAATAATTAATAGTATGGATGTGATAACGTGAGCAAAGTTATAGTAGTTGGTGGTGGAGTCTCTGGTTTAATTGCAGCACTTTTAGCTTGCAGAAATAATGATGTAATTATAGTTGAAGGAAACGATAAACTAGGTAAAAAAATTCTTTTAACTGGAAATGGCAAATGCAATTACTGGAACGAAGATATAAATATAGAAAAATATAATACTGATGATACAGATAATTTAAAAGAAATAATAAATTCTAACAATCAGAAAGAAGTTTTATCTTATTTAGAAAGTATCGGTATATATCCTAGAATTAAAAATGGTTATTATTATCCATACTCTAATCAAGCATCAAGTATAAGAGAGATTTTGATAAGAGAAGTTAAACGAAGTAATATAGAAATTATATATAATTTTAAAGTAGATAGTATTTATAAGGAAAATAATAAATATATTATTAAATCAAAAGATAAAAGTATTACTTCAGATAAAGTTATTATTTCTACTGGTTCAAAAGCATTTTCAAAAACAGGAAGTGATGGTAGTGGATATTTACTTTTATCAAATTTAGGTCATAAATTAAATGAAGTAACTCCTGCATTAGTTCCATTAATATCAAATGAAAAGTTTTTAAGGGAATGGCATGGTATTAGGTGTGATGCTAAAGTATCTTTGTATATAAATGATAAAAAAGTTAAAGAAGAATTAGGAGAAATACAATTAACAAATACTGGTATTAGTGGTATATGTACTTTTAATATTAGTTCAATTGCTTCAAAAAATTTAAAATATAAAAATAAAGTTAATGTAAAAATAAATTTCTTACCAAATTTAAATAACAATTTTTATACATGGTTCACAAAAAGAAATAATGAAATTCCAAACCATACAATTCAAGAATTATTAGAAAGTTTAGTAAACTATAAACTAATGTTTATAATATTTAAAAGGTCTAATATAAATAAAGATGCTAAATGGGATGATTTAACGGAAAAAGAAAAATTAAATTTATGTAAAAATATTGAAGAATTTGAAATAAATATTATAGATACAGAGGATTTTAATAAAGGACAAGTATGCACAGGTGGTATATCTTTAATGGAAATCAATCCTAAAACTATGGAATCTAAAATTATACCGAATTTATATATTATTGGTGAAGTATTAGATGTAGATGGTATATGTGGTGGATTTAATTTTGCCCTCGCACTTATAACTGGGTATATAGCAGGTAAAAATATATGTTAAGAGTAAGACAAATAAAAATAGAAGTAACTAAAAATAATGCTCAAAATATAAAAAGTGCGCTTGCAAAAAAATTAAAAATTAAAGAAGATTATATAAATAAGTTTTATATTAGAAAACAATCTTTAGATGCAAGAAACAAAAATGAAATATACTATGTATATGAAGTTGATGTAGATATAAAAGATGAAAGAAAAGTATTAAATAAAATTAAAAGTAATGATATTTTAAAATCTCCTGATTTGAATTATAAATTTAATATTACTGGTAAAAATAAATTAAAAAATAGACCTATAATTGTTGGTAGTGGACCAGCAGGATTATTTGCTGCATATCTTTTAGCGGAAAATAATTACAAACCAATAATAATTGAAAGAGGAGATAAAATAGAAAATAGAATAAATAAGGTAAAACAGTTTTGGGAAAGTGGAAAATTAGATACAGAATCAAATGTTCAATTTGGTGAAGGTGGAGCAGGAACTTTTTCAGATGGTAAATTAAATACTATGGTAAGTGATACTAATAATAGAGCAAGAAAAGTATTTGAAACTTTTGTTAGTTGTGGAGCAAATGAAGAAATATTATATAGTTATAAACCACATATTGGTACTGATTTATTAATTGATGTTGTTAAAAATATGAGAGAAAAGATTATAGAAATGGGTGGAAGTTTTCTATATAACTCATGTTTAACAAATATAATAATAGAAAATAATAAAGTTGAAAAAATAGAAATAAACCATGAAAAATATATTGATTGTGATATTCTTGTTTTAGCAATCGGTCATAGTGCAAGGGATACATTTAAAATGTTATATGATTTGAATCTAGATATGACATCTAAAGCTTTTGCCATTGGACTTAGAGTATCACATAGGCAAGATATGATAAATTATAGTCAATATGGTGAAAAGTATAAAAATATTTTGCCACCTGCCACATATAAATTAACATATAAGGCATCAAATGGTAGAGGTGTTTATTCTTTTTGTATGTGTCCTGGCGGATATGTTGTAAATGCTTCTAGTGAATTAGGGCATCTTGCAATTAATGGGATGAGTGAACATAAAAGAGATAGTAAAAATGCTAATAGTGCCATAATAGTTACAGTAAATCAAAAAGATTTTGGAAATAATGTTTTAGATGGTATAGAATTTCAAAGAAATTTAGAGAAAAAAGCATTTGATTTAGGAAATGGTAAAATACCAATACAATTATTAAAAGATTTTAAATCAAATAAGATTTCAGAAAAATTTGGTAATGTAGAACCGATTTTTAAAGGTGATTATAAGTTTTCTAATATAAATGATATATTACCAAAAGATATATCTAATTCTATTAAAGAAGCATTTACTAATTTTGGAGGGAAGATTAAAGGATTTGATTCAGATGATACAATTTTAGCAGCAGTTGAAAGTAGAACATCTTCTCCAGTTAGAATTATAAGAAATGATGATTTAGAAGCAAACATTGGTGGTATATATCCTTGTGGTGAAGGAGCAGGATATGCAGGTGGTATAACATCTGCTTCCATTGATGGCATAAAAGTTGCAGAAGCAATTGCTAAAAAATATTATTGTTAAAGGAGAGTTATGAATAATGTTCAAAAAAAGTTTAATAATTTATTTTAGTAGAGCAGATGAAAACTATTCTGTTGGATATATTGATAAAGGAAACACAGAAGTAATTGCAGAATATATACAAGAATTAACAAATGCAGATATGATAAAGATAGAACCGAAAATTCCATATTCAAAGGATTACAATACTGCAATAGAAGAAGCAAAATCAAGACAAGCAAATCATGATGCTCCTATAATAAAAGGTATAGGTGATATTTCTTCTTATGAAATAATTTACATTGGAGCACCAGTTTATTGGGGAGATTTACCAGAAGAATTAGTAACTGCACTAAAACAAGTAGATTTTAGTGGGAAGACTATTAGAATATTTACAACTCATGAAGGAAGTGG
>CANRCS010000089.1 GCA_947629195.1 uncultured Bacilli bacterium
GAATTAGTAACTGCACTAAAACAAGTAGATTTTAGTGGGAAGACTATTAGAATATTTACAACTCATGAAGGAAGTGGACTTGGAAATATTCCTAATCAAATTAAACAAATATGCCATGGTGCAAATATAAAAGATGCCATAGAAGTTAAAGGTTCATTAGTCTATTCTTCAAAAAATACAATTAAGAATTGGATATAATTAAAAATTAATTGTTAGGGGGTGAATAAAAGTTGATAAAATGGGAATAATAGAGTTTTTTAGAAAAATAGTTGAAGTAAAAAATAACGATTTATCATTTCTTAATGTAGGGGATATTATTTGGGCTAGAAGATATAAGACTCCAGAGGAAAAAAATAAAATAAAAATGGGACATCAAGAAAGTCCATATGTAATTATTAAAAAAAATAGAAATCAAGTGTATGCACTACAATGTACAAGTAATCCACATCCAGAAATTAAATGGAAAATGATATATTATCCAATAGGAAGATTCAATTATGAAATGCAAAAAAACTCTTATATAAATTGTTTAAAAGAATATGAACTTATGGAAATACAATTTGTAGAAATAATAGGACATTTAAGCGAATATGATTTAAATCAATTGAAAAAACAATTATATATTTTAATAAATAGTAATTATAGAAATAAACCTAAAATAGAAAAGAAATATTTGGATTATAAGATTAGTATTGGAGATATTATTATTCAAAATGATACTAAATATTATATTTATTCTATTGATGAAAAATATTTATATGTGTATAGATTAAGAAAACACATAAAAAAGAATATGAATATTTTAATAAATAATATGTATTATAGTTTTATATTTGATAGACCAGAAAAAATAAGATTAAAATCTAACTACGATCTAGTTGATACGTTTAATACAGGCGAAATTGAAATAATAAACAAATACAGAGAAAAATCATTAAAAAAATATACAGAAAATAAAAATAAATTATTAGTAGTGGGATCTATTATTGATTATAATGAAAATATGTATTATGTTTATAATGAAGATAGTGAAAAAATTTATGTTTATGAAATATATTTTAATAATATAATGAAACCTAAAATGGCTAATATACAAGTTAATGGTGGAATATATAAAACATACTTTTCTACAAAACATATAAAGAAAAGTAATCTCAAATTAAGGGGTTATAAAGTTAGAAGATGTGCTTCAATAGAAGAGATAGCTTATAACAATAAAATATTTAATTTACCCAAAAATGAAAGAGATAAGGAAAGAAAAAAATTATCAAGTTCTATAAGATCTTTTGATAAAAAAGATACTGACTATTTTATACCTATGACAATTCTTAAAAATGAAAATAGTGAAAAATATTATTTAATTATAAATAGAGAAGAAAATATAATAGAAGTTGTAAATATTAATAATATAGGAGATACTTTTTATTTTGAATTAGAAAATGTGTGCCCATTTAAATATTATAGAATGTTATCTAAAGAAGAATATGATATATATTTGAAAAAAATACAAGATTTAAAAGATACAATAGCACTTTTTAAAAAATAGATGATTTTGTACAATTGTTTTGAAAGGATGATATGTTATGGAAAAACAAACTGCTGGGAAAGATATTTTAGGAAAGTTAGCTCCTAAGTTTGCAGAACTTAATGATGATGTACTATTTGGGGAAGTATGGTCTAGAGAAGATAAATTATCACTTAGAGATAGAAGTATGATTACAATTTCTGCTTTAATGGCACAAGGATTATACCCACAAGTAAAATCACATTTGATTTTAGGTAAAAAACATGGATTAACAAAGGAAGAAGTTGTTGAAATAGTAACACATCTTGCATTTTATACAGGCTGGGCAAAAGCGTGGAGTGTATTTCCTATGGTAGAGGAGGTTTATAAAGATGAATAAATATGAATTTGATAAATTAGTTAGCAAAATTTAGTTGAAGTAAATAAAAGGATATTAATAGTAAATCAAAATGAGAGGAAGATAATATTATGAAAAAAAATGAAGCAAGTGCAATTTCTGTAGATAAATCAAAAGTTATTATAGAATTTATAAAGCAAATATTATCAGATACAAAAAGAGTAATTGCTAAAATGGAGTTCAATTGGGCAAAAATAGGCAGCCAAAATATGTGTACACTTGATATTTATGTACCAACAAGGAAATTTGAAAGACATTTAAACTTACAGATAACAATAGATCATTGCGATATTTTCTATTCTCAATTATTTAAAGATTTAATATCTAGTTTTTTAAATGATGATGTATGTGAATTAAGTAACTTTATATGTGTTAAAGGAATAATTGGAAACAATTTTAATGGGCTTGTAATTACAAATAAAAAAACAAACACTCAAATAAGTTTAAATTTTAAGCACACCAAAGAAAACTTTAATAAGATAGTAGATAATTATAATAAAACCCTTGAAAATAGTTTAATAAATAAAGAACAAGTTGATGGTGTTAAATCAAAATAGAAAATGAAAAATATATATTTTTATTCAACTAAAATTGGAAAAATTGCAATTGCAGAAAATAATGGCTATATAACAAATTTATTTTTTAATCTTCCTAAAAATATTGATGAATATAAAATTTGTGAAACACCTATCTTAAGTATCGCACATTCACAATTAGTAGAGTATTTAAGTGGAAGTAGGAAAGAATTTAATTTGAAATATAAAATAGAGTGTAGTACTTTTAGAAGTTTAGTGTATGAACAATTACAAAAAATCCCTTATGGTAAAACTTTGTCATATAAGGAAATAGCAAATATGATAGGTAATAGTAGGGCAGTACGTGCAGTAGGTATGGCTAATAATAAAAATCCAATACCAATATTTATACCATGTCATAGAGTAATTGGGAGTAATGGTTCTTTAATAGGATATAGTGGTGGATTAAAAATTAAAAAATATTTACTTGATTTAGAAAAGGAAGTATAACTTGTGGATGAAATATTATATAAATTATCGAAATCAAAATTTAGAAGTAGTTTTAAATTAACTAAAAAATATAAAGAATATATAGAAGAAAAAGGACTTGATACAATTAGAAGTCATGCATACGATTTTATACAAAAAAGATTAGCTAGTGATGTAATAGCTAATGATGGTAAACAAACTCCAATGAAAGGACACCCAGTATTTATCGCTCAACATGCAACTGCAACTTGTTGTAGAAATTGTATGTATAAATGGCATAAAATAAAACCAGGTGTAAAATTAACTGATGAACAAATAGATTATGTAGTAAATTTAATAATGGCGTGGATTGATAGACAGATGATAGAATTATAAAATTAAAATATTATTTATGATACAATACTAAATAAAAGGTGAGACATATAATGGAAATAGAAAAAATAAAAACTGCTTTAATCGAGCAAAAAAATATAAATTTAAAAGGGAATTTATATCATAAAACACAACTAGATTTTGCTTATAATAATAATCGTTTAGAAGGTTCCACAATAACACCCGATGAAACTGCGTGTATATATGATACAGGAACTATTTTAACAAGTTCCAATAAAGTTATTGTTTTAAAAGATGCTACTGAAACTAAAAACCATTTTACACTATTTAAGTACATGTTAGATACTATTTCTAATCCCTTAACAGAAGATATGATTAAAAAATATCATTTTATATTAAAAGATGGAACATTAACAGATAGTGAAAAGTCATGGTTTAATGTAGGTGAATATAAAAGTAAAAAAAATTTTGTAGGT
This sequence comes from uncultured Bacilli bacterium, assembly GCA_947629195.1. Lineage (GTDB taxonomy): Bacteria > Bacillota_I > Bacilli_A > RF39 > UBA660 > JAFSEX01. The sequence continues at coordinate 3,736 of CANRCS010000089.1, forward strand.
TCTATTACTACTTCAAATCCTAAAGATGTATCTAAAGATATGAAAAAACTTCTAAATTGGTATAATAAAATAGATAAAAAAACTGTGGAAGATATAATTGAATTCCATGTAAAATTTGAATATATTCACCCATTTCAAGATGGTAATGGTCGTGTTGGAAGAATGATAATATTTAGAGAATGTTTAGTAAATGATATTATGCCTTTTATATAGAAGATAGAAATAAAGAATTTTATATTAGAGGTATAAAAGAATATCAATTAAATAACGAAAAGGGATATTTAATTGATACATGTTTAAATAGTCAAGATAATTATGAAAAATTAGCACAATATTTTTTAGAAGATGAATAGAGATGAAATATATCTCTTTTTATTTTTCATTTAAAATTATTTCTATTAATTTTTTTGTACTAAAATTTGGTAAATTTCTTTTAGAATATGCAATTCCAATACCTCTTGGTGGGATTTTCGGCTTTATATTTAATTTATATAATTTTTTATCTTTCAAATCATTTTTTATATATTCTTCAGTAGCATATCCAATACCAAATCCAATTTTTGTAAACTCTACCACTAATGAATAACTAGCTAAATTCATATTAGATTTTAAAATTACATTATTTTTCATACAGAAATCATCAATAAACTTTCTTGTATTACTTCCACTACTTTGTAAAATTAAGGGATAATTATTTAATTCATTCAAAGATAATACTCTTTTAGTTAAATCAATATATTTTTGATTAACAATAAAGCAATCTTGAATATCTTTAACCTTTTTAATTTCTATATCATTAGGTGTATCGTATGGAAGATTTAATATTATTAAATCAATTAATCCATCCCTTAATTTTTGCATTAATTCATAAGTAATATTAGTATGAATTTGAATTTCAATTTTTGGATAAAGATTGTGAAA
>CANRCS010000090.1 GCA_947629195.1 uncultured Bacilli bacterium
AAATAAAAGATACTGTTCATACAGTAACCTTTATTGTAATTTTTTAATTTCTTCAATAGACAAACCTGTAATTTTTGAAATAGTATCTATTTTCATTTTTTCCTCTAACATCTTTTTGGCAATTTCAATGTTTCTTTTGGATGTGCCCTTACTTATACCTCTTTCTTCTGCATCTAATACAATACCTTCATTTATTTGGCGTTGTAAATCTTCTTTGTTATATAATCCTACTAAATTTTCATCACTACTTAATTCTACTATCTTATCTATTATATCTTTCATTTCTTCTCCTACTATTTCTTCTATTTCATCTATACTCTCACTTTTTAATAACTTTCCTATCTTTTCTACATTATTTAATTCATCAACTTGATTATAGCATTTCTTATTTATCATTTCAAGATTTATACTGTGTATTTCTATCATATCCGTTAGCTCTTCGCCTGTTTCTATATCTTTTAATCTATATATTGATCTTTCCTTATCTTTTGGAAAATTAAAATTATTAAAATTTATCTGTATATGTTTAATTGCATTCTTAAAATCTTTTTTACTTGCTCCACTTATAAATTGTGATGCATACATTTGAGATATATACCCAAAATTTCTATTATTTATTCCTTTCCAATTATCATTATTCATTTCTAGATTACCTATTATACTATTATTTATACGTATTATTACATCAACATCATATTTATAATCGTTTTTATTTACTATTTTTAATTTATTATTTATATGTTTCACATTATTAAATACATAATCATAATCTAATTCTAAATAAGTACTTAATAAATAGGATAGTATGTTTTTATTTTCTTCTTTTCCAAATAATTCTTTAAACATAGTATTAGATGTTAGAGGTATTATTTTAGTTTGCTTCACAAAACTATCTCCTTTCACAAGTAAACTATCACATATTTTTAATCGTATAAAATCACTAATTTAAGTTATTTTAAACTAAAAAAATACCAATATTTAAAATTTGTTATATAAATTTTAAATATTGGTTATTAACATTTATCAGATTTTTAAAATATAACTATTTTTAATTTTTTTCACTTAATTCTTTATAATAATTAAATCTATTGATAGCTTCTTCTTTATTTTTATCTAATAATTCTTTAGCGTGTTTCTTATTTAATGTCTTAATCATCGTATATCTTGTTTCATTATTTAGGAAATCTTCGAATAAATCAAAATTAGGTTCTTTATAATCTAATATAAATTTTTTTTCAGTTGGATTATATCTTAAAAGTGGAAAATAACCACACTCTACTGCAAGTTCTTCTTCTAATAGACTATTATTCATACCACCTTTTATACCGTGTGATATACATGGTGCATAAGCTAATACTACTGCTGGCCCATCATATTCTTCTGCTTCTTTTAATACTTTTATTGCCTGAGCCATATTTGCTCCTAAACTTATTGTACCAACATAAACATGTGGATAAGAAAGTGCGAATCGCACCATATCTTTTTTTGCAGTTTTCTTACCAGACATAGAAAATTTGGCAACTGATCCCATCCTACTTGATTTAGATGCTTGACCTCCTGTATTTGAATATACTTCTGTATCTAAAATTAATATTTTTGCTCTATCGTTTGTAGATATTACATGGTCTATACCAGAAAAACCAATATCGTATGCCCATCCATCTCCACCTATTGACCATACGCTTCTATATGGGATATATTCTTTTAATTCTACTAACTCATTAGGCAATTTATTATAATCTAACTTATCATATACATTTTTTGTTATATCATAAGAATCCATATTATCAAGCCATTTTACAAATAATGATTTAGTTATATTACCTACTTTATTTAAATTATTTTCCATTATATTTTTAATACGATTTCTAATAACATTATTAGCCATTAAAATACCATATCCAAATTCTGCATTATCTTCAAATAATGAATTTGCCCATGGAAGTGAGTATGGAGTTGATGGCGCACTCGCACCATATATTGAAGAACATCCAGTCGCATTCGCAATTATTAATCTATCTCCAAATAATTGAGTTAAAAGTTTTATATAAGCAGTTTCTCCACATCCTGCACAAGCACCTGGAAATTCAAATCTTGTTTTCTTAAATTGACTTCCCCTTATAGTATATGGATTAAGTAATACTTTTTCTTTAATATTATCAATTAGATATTCACATCTCTTATCTTCCTTTTTAGATAATTGTTCTTCTAAAGATACTAATTCTATTGCCTTTTTATCTTTTTTACCTGGACATACACTTTGACATAATCCACAACCTGTACAATCCAAAATAGAGAATCCTAAAGAAAATTTATAATCATTTAAATCTTTACCAATCATAGGTAGAGTTTCCTTTTTTACTATCTCAGGCATCTTATCATATTCTTCATCATCGATTATTTTAGCTCTTATAACTGCATGTGGACATACTAAACTACATTGATTACATTCGATACAATTTTCTTTTATCCAACATGGAACAACATTTGATGCTCCACGTTTTTCTTTTTTTGATGTACCAACTTCAAATGAACCATCGGGATTAGATAAAAATGTAGAAGTTGGAAGAGTATCTCCTTTTTGATTATTCATTAAGGTAAAAGCATCTTTAATTTCTTTTTTATCTTTATATTCATAATCTAATTTAGATATATCTACTTTTATAATATTTTTATCTGTTTCATCAATTATTCTATTATTATTTTCAACAATATCTAAACTTTTTTTAGCATATCTTTCATGTATCATCTTTTTCATTTCATCTTTTACAAATTTCTTATCAAGCATGTCTGTTATATTAAATACCGCACTTTCTATAACAGTACTTATCTTGTTTGATAAATGATTTTTATGAGCCAAATCGTGGGCATTAATAATGTAAAATCTTATGTTTTTATCCTTTATTATTCTTTTCATATTATCAGGTAAAATTTCATTAAGTTCTTCTTCTTTTGAACTTGTGTTAAGCAAGAATATTCCACCATCTTTAATATTATTTAACATTTCATATTTATTTATATAACTTTCTTTAGAACATACTACCAAGTCTGGACTATCAACATAATATGTACTTCTAATATTTTCATTTGAAAATCTTAAATGGCTTTTAGTTAAACCTCCAGATTTTTTAGAATCATATTGAAAATAACCTTGTACATAATTTTTAGTGTTATTTCCAATTATTTTTAATATATCTTTGGATGCACTTATCATCCCGTCTGATCCATATCCATATATTAAGAATGATACACATTTATCATCTAGACTATAATTTTCATCTATTTTTATACTTAAATTTGATACATCATCTTCTATACCTACACTAAATCCGTTGAAATGTGCTTTATCATCAAGAAAATCAAAAACTGATTTTATATCTTTTGGTGGTGTATTTTTACTAGATAATCCATATCTTCCACCAATAATTTCTATATTTTTATCTTTTAGGGCACTAACTACATCTAAATATAGAGGTTCTCCAATACTTCCAGGTTCTTTAGTTCTATCAAGAACCGCTATTTTTTTAACTGTATCTGGTAAAACTTTAAGTAAATGTTTTATAGAAAATGGTCTATAAAGTCTAACTATTATTAAACCTACATGTTCATTTTTACTATTTAAGTCATCTACTACTTCTTTTATTGTTTCACATACACTTCCCATTGCGATAATAATTTTAGTAGCTAATCTATCACCATAATAATCGAATGGTTTATAAATTCTACCAGTAATTGTAGATAATCTTTCCATATATTCTTCTACTATTTCAGGTACTTTATAATAATATTTATTTCTTATTTCTGTTGCTTGAAAATATATATCATCATTTTGATTAGTACCTTTAATTTTAGGATTATTAGGATTAAGTGCCTTACTTCTAAACTTTTCTAATTTATCTTTATCTATTAATTTTTTTACATCATTTTCATCGACAATTTCAATTTTTTGTAATTCATGACTTGTCCTAAATCCATCGAAAAAATGCAAGAATGGTACTTCTGAAGATATAGCTGACAAATGAGCAATTAAAGACATGTCATGTGCTTCTTGAACATTTGATGATGAAAGTAGCGCAAAACCTGTCATACGTGTTGCATATACATCTTGATGGTCTCCTAATATTGATAGTGCATGTGTTGCGATACTTCTTGCAGCTACATGAATTACACCAGGAAGTAATTCTCCTGATATTTTATACATATTTGGTATCATTAATAATAATCCTTGGCTTGCTGTATAAGTAGTACTTAAAACACCCGCACTTAAAGAGCCGTGCAACATACCTGCTGCACCTGCTTCTGATTGCATTTCTACAACTTTAACAGTATCACCAAAAATATTTTTCTTACCCTCACTACTCCACCTATCTATACATTCTGCCATAGTTGAAGATGGTGTTATTGGATAGATTGGCGCAACTTCTGTAAAAAGATACGAATTTAATGCACAAGCTTCATTTCCGTCTATCGTTTTATATATTTTCTTCATATGTAACATCCCTTCTTACATTATTTAATATTACTACTTAAATTGTATCAATATTCTTATATTTTGTCTATAACATATTTAAGATGTGTTTGAATCTTTTAAAAATAA
>CANRCS010000091.1 GCA_947629195.1 uncultured Bacilli bacterium
TACTGCTATTATTGTAAAAGCTACTATTGCAGCATAAATAATATAATTTTTTCTTGGTATTTTCTTTTCCTTTTTCATTTATATCACCCTTCCTATTATTATTTTAACACATGTAATTTTTATTGTAAATTGTTAAAATTTATTTTATAATATAAACGGTGAACATAATGAAAAAGAAAATATGGATTTTGTGTTGTACCGTTTTATTTATAATTATAGTACTTTCTATATATATTAGTACTGATAATTTTAAATTAAAAAATTTAAATTATTCTAATAAGACTATTAAGTTAATAAATGAAGAAAATATTACAAAGAAGGTTTTAGATAAGGGATATTCTAAGACTTTAGAAACAGCTCTTATTAATGATGAGTTTGATTATAATAATTTTGATTTATATTATAATTTTAGAGATATAGATAATGATGATTATATAAAAAAATTAAATATTTTATCTAAATTAGGATATAGTGTTAATGATATTAAACTAATTTTAAAAAAGATAAGTTTTAAGGATATTGATTATATAACTAATAATGTATATATTAGTAATTTAAAAGATTATTTAAGCTTTAATAATTTTGATATTACAAGATTAAATAGATATATAAATTATAAAAATTTAAATAGTGATTTAAATATGGAAACTATTATTTTAAATGTTAATATGGATTTTGATAAAACACCATATGAGGATTATAATATAGTTTCTAATGTTGATGATATTAAAGTATTGGTAAATAAATTTAATAGATTACCTGATAATTATAAACCAAATGATTTATCTAAAATTGATAAGAAATATTCTTCTAAAGAATTATATTTAAGAAAAGCGGCATGTATTGAATTTAATAAGATGTGTAGTGATGCGCTATCTTTAGGTTTAAAAATTATTGCAGTATCAAGTTATAGAGATAGAGAATATCAAGAAAATCTATATAATAATTATTCTATTGAAAGAGGTCAGGATATGGCAGATAATTTTTCTGCAAGACCAAGATTTTCTGAACATGAAACTGGATTATCAATAGATATTATGGGTAGTAATGAAGATTATAATAAGTTTTCAAGTACAGATGAGTATAAATGGTTAGAAGATAATGCTTATAAATATGGTTTTATAATAAGATATCCTAAAGGAAAAGAAGATATAACAAAATATATGTATGAAGCATGGCATATAAGATATGTGGGAGAAGATAGTGCGAAATACATTTATGATAATAAAATTACTTTGGAAGAATTTTTAGCACTTCAAGATAAATAAATGTTTAAAAATTAAAACTTTATCCAAACTATATTCTGAGGAGGAAAAAAATAAAATGGATAAAGATAATATTAATGCATTAGATGAAATTAATAAGGGTGCTTGTATGGGAATGGATGCTATTCACTTTATATTAGATAAAGTTAAGGATGAAGAATTTAAAAAAACATTGGAACTTGAATACAACAAATATAAAGACATTTCTAATAAAATAGAAAAAATGTATCCTGAATATAATGACACTGATAAACCACACGAAACTAGCACAATGAACAAAGCAATGACATGGTATGGCATAGAAATGAAAACATTAATGGATGATAGCAATTCTAAAATTGCAGAATTATTAATGCAAGGTACAAATATGGGTATAATAGAAGGAAGAAAAATTTTAAATAATAAAGATTTAGATAAAAAAGTCCATGAAATTGTACAAGAATATGTAACTATGCAAGAAGATAGTGTCGAAAAAATTAAAACTTATTTATAAAAATAGAAAGGCTAGATCCATCTAGCTCTTTCTATTTTTTCTTCTTTAAATTCTGGAAGATTATTAATTAGTTCCATTGTTACTTTATATGTGTAATATTTTGTATTTGGATCAACTAACTTTAATTTTGGTTTTAAGAATTTTCTAAATCTATAATCATCAACATATTTTGATAATGCGTTATCAAGTTCATTTAAGAAATTTACTAGTTCTTCATCTTCCATATCTATTTTACTAATTAAATCCATATAGAAATTAATCATAGTTTTAGAAAATGTATCACCTTCAAAAAACTCATAAGAATTTATCTTTTCGTAGTTTGGACAAATTTCCAATAATTTGTTAATTCTAGTTTTAGTATCCATAAACAACTACTCCTATCTAAATAATCTTAAAATATCATTAAATGTTACAAGTATCATAAGACCAATAAGTATAAAGAATCCAACGTAATGGAACATATTTTCTACTTTTGGACTTACTGGGCTTCCTTTTATTTTTTCGATTATCAAGAACAATATTCTTCCACCATCAAATGCTGGAAATGGGATTAAATTTATAAATCCGATATTTATACTTAAGTAAGCCATTAAGTAAATAAGATTACTTAATCCTGCTTTCGCACTATCACCTACTATTGAATATATTCCAACAGGGCCTGATATATTTCCTACGCCAATTTTTCCTGTAAATAATCCGCCAAGTACAGTAAACATTGATTTTGTAAGTGAGTATAATTTTGAAGATGCATAACTAAGACTAGGAATAAAACCATGAGAAATTGTTTGATCCATACCAACTCCAAAATGGTATGATACAACATCATCTTGTATAACTTTTTCTGGTTTTACTTCTATATTTTTAGTTGTGCCATTTTCTCTTTTTATTTCAAAATCAACAGGGTTACCATTATTTGTAAGTTGTAATTTCATTATTATTTCGTCCCAAGTACTAACTTTTTTACCATTGATACTAAGAACTCTATCGCCAGCTTCTAATCCTGCTTTTTCTGCTGCAGAACCCTCTTCAAGCATTCCTATAACTGGTTTTGTAGATGGGGCACCAAACGCTAAACCAACAATTAACAATAGGACAAATGCCAAAATAAAGTTGAATAGTGGACCTGCAAAAATCGTTAAGAATCTTTGTAACCAAGTTTTACTTTGCAATCTTTTATTTTTAGGTATTTTTTTATCTTCTTCAACAGATTCTCCTGCCATTGAAACAAATCCACCTATCGGTATTAAACGCAAACAATATTCAGTTTCACTTTTAAATTTCTTGCTGATTAATTTAGGCCCCATACCAACTGAAAACTCATAACAATATATTCCTGCTTTTTTAGCAAAGATAAAATGTCCTAACTCATGAATAAAAACAATTATTCCTAATATTAAAATAAAATATATAATAGTCATATAATACCTCCTATAAATATGTTACTACTAATACAAATCCTAATAGTACAAATATTAAACTATCTAATCTATCTAGGATTCCACCATGTCCCGGTATTAAATTAGAAAAATCTTTTTTGTTATAATATCTTTTAAAACTACTGAATACTAAATCTCCTACTTGACCTAAAAGTGATAAACCTGCAACAATCACGGCAAGAGAGAATGCACTCATAGTAGTACCTATAACTTGATAATAGAATATACTACTAATTAATACTCCAAAAAATGTTCCTCCAAGTACTCCTTCCCAAGTTTTATTAGGTGAGATAGATTCTAATAATTTAGTTTTACCTACATAATATCCTGTTACATAAGCAAATGTATCTGTTAGAGTTGTTATTAAAACCAAGAATAATAAGTATAATAAACTGTAATTTCTAATTAAAATTATTAGATTAAATGCTGTACCTAAAAAGAATAAAACTCCTGTTAAATACATAGCATCATTAATATTATATTTTTTATTATCATGAAATATAACAAGTGGTATTAACATTGCAAATAAAGTTAACGAAATAGTTTTATAATCAATTAAATATTCAAAAATTGTAGAACCATTGTTATTTAAAACTAATACTGTCATAATTATATATGCTAAAAACTTAATAAAAAATGGAAAATGTTTTTTAGATTCTCTAATATCTATCATTTCTTTAAGCGCTAGTAAACCTATAATTAAAGTAGCAACAGTAAATGGAATACCACCAATTAAACTTATAGGTATTACTATTGCTAAAATTACTAATGCACTTATAACTCTTTTTTTCATTTTATCTCTCCTATCTATGCTTAAATTAATTATAGTATAAATCATAAAAAATTTGAATATATAACAATGAAGTTTTTAAATCATTAAGACTAATTATTCTTTTTACAATTATTACAGCTATATGTATAAGGTTTAGTATTATAACTTGGCGCTCCTGACCAATATACCTCTACTTCCCCACTAAATTTATCACTATCTTCTAAATATCCATATAAATTACTATTAATATCTATTTTACATGTGCATGAAGGATATCTTCCACCCGATGAATAGCTAATACAATTAACACTTTCTGAACACGAATTAAAAGCTCTTATATTTTCTGCTACATATGTTTTTGCAGCTTCTATTATCATTTTTTCTTGTATATCATTAATTTCAGTTTTTGATTTTCTTAATATTCTATTTACTGAAATTCCTGTGACAGTTGCTAAAAGTCCTAATATTGCAACTACTGCAAGTAATTCTATTAAAGTAAAACCTTTTTTGTTTTTCATTTGTCTCACCTACTATAAACATTATAATATATTGATAGTAAAATTTCCATATAAAAAAGAAAAAAA
>CANRCS010000092.1 GCA_947629195.1 uncultured Bacilli bacterium
ATGGTTGTTCATCCAGGTAATGGTAATTATACTAAAACATTAGTTAATGCACTTTTATATCATTGTAATAATTTAAGTAATCATAACATAAGACCTGGAATAGTACATAGAATAGATAAAGATACATCTGGAATTTTAATGGTAGCTAAAAATGATTATGCACATGAGTTTTTGGCTAAACAACTAAAAGAAAAAACTACTACAAGAAAATATATCGCACTTGTCTGGGGAGTTATTAAACATGATACAGGAACTATTGATGCTCCTATTGGAAGAGATAAAAATGATAGACAAAAAATGTGTGTTACAGATGTTAATAGTAAAGATGCAATAACTCATTTTAAAGTTTTAGAAAGATATAAAAATGCAACTTTAATAGAACTTAACTTAGAGACAGGTAGAACTCATCAAATAAGAGTACATATGAATTATATTGGACATCCTATTGTAAATGATAAAGTTTATGGACATAAAAAGATAATTAATGATTTTGGACAAATGTTACATGCTAAAACATTAGGCTTTATTCATCCAAAAACTAAAGAATATATGGAATTTAGTGTAGAACCTCCAAAAGAGTTTATGGAAATATTAAATCATATAAAAGAAAGTTAAATTGTATAAATATTTTAAATTATATTGTATACTAAATATAAGAGGGTGAGACTTTGAAAAAATTAAATGAATTATATGATTGTGAATATGATACAAAAATATATGGAATAAAAATAAATTCTAAAGAAGTCGTTAAAGGTGATTTATTTGTATGTATTAAGGGAGTAAATGTAGATAGACATGACTATATAGATGATGCAATTAAAAATGGAGCAGCAGCTCTTATTGTAAGTCGTGATGTAGACGTTGAAATACCTGTTATAAAAGTTGATGATACAAATGCGGAATTACCTAAAGTTTGTGCGAAGTTTTACGATTATCCAGATAAGGAATTAAAACTTATAGGAATTACAGGTACAGATGGTAAAACATCAACTGCTACTATAGTTCAAACTTTAATTGGTGATGATATTTGCGGTTATATTGGTACTAATGGTGTAAGTAGTAAAAATTATAAAGATAATAATCCAAATACAACTCCAGATACTGACTTATTATATAAATTTTTTAGAGGATTTTTAGATAATGGATGTAAATATGTCGCAATGGAATCTTCTAGTGAAGCATTTTTTAGAGGAAGATTAAAATATTTTACCTATGATTGTTCTATATATACTAATATTACAAGCGAACATTTAAATATTCATGGTTCTTTAGAAAACTATATAGAATGTAAATGTAAATTATTTGAACAAACTAAAAAAGATGGAGTATGCATATTAAATAAAGATGATGAATACTATGAAACTATATTAAAACATTGTAATGGTAAAGTATATACTTATGGTATAGATAAAGATAATGATTTGCAGATTGTAAATTATAATGTATTTCCAACTAAAACAATAATAAGATTAAAATATGATAATAAAGAATTTGAAATAACAAGTCCTCTATTAGGCGATTTTAATGTATATAATTTATGTGCAGGACTTTTAGCATGTCTATCTATGGGATTTGAATTAAATAAATTACTTAAAAATATAAAAGATTTAAAAATAGATGGAAGATTAGACATGTTAGATGTTGGACAAAATTATTATGTTATGGTAGATTATGCACATACTCCAAATGGAATAGAAAAACTTTTAAATTTTGTGCATACTTTAGATATAAATCGTAGTATAGTAGTAATAGGACAAGCAGGAGAAAGAGATTATCTAAAACGTCCTATAGTTGGTGAAGTTGTAGTTAAAAATGCAAGTTATGCAATATTTACATATGAAGATCCTAGAAGTGAAAATCCAAAAGATATATGTAATGATATAATAAAAAATATTAAAGATAAATATAACAATTATGAAATTGTTATAGATAGACATGAAGCTATAAAAAAAGCAATTAATATGGCTAAAGAAAAAGATATTGTATTAGTACTTGGAAAGGGAAATGAAACATATGAAAAATTAAAAGATAAAGTAATATATTTTAATGATGTAGAAGAAGCTATGAATGCTTTAATGGAAAGAGAAGGTGTTAAATAATGAGTTTAAAAGAAAAATTATTAGAAGATTTAAAAAGCGCAATGAAAAGTAAAGATAAAGAAACTATGAGTGTTATTAGATTAGTAAAAGGAGCACTTCAACTAGAAGAAATAAGCAAGAAAAGAGAATTAACTGACGATGAAGTAATCGGTATAATTTCTAAACAAATTAAGCAAAGAAAAGATGCTAATATAGAATTTGAAAAGGGAAATAGACAAGATTTAGTTGATAAAAATAATAGCGAAATATCTATATTAAATAGATATATGCCAGAACAACTAGATAGTAGCGAAGTAGAAAAAATAATTGATGAAAAGATAAAAGAACTTGGAGTAACAACTCAAAAGGAAATGGGTAAATTAATGGGAAGTTTAACTCCAATATTAAAAGGGAAGACTGATATGTCTATGGTTAGTGCAATCGTAAAAGAAAAACTTAGTTAAGAGGTTGTGAAACTATTATGAATAATATAAAAGAACTTAAGGAACAATTAAGTGAAAAAATATCTTTATCTGATAAAGTTTTAATTGTTCCACATACACGTCCAGATTTTGATGCCTTAGGTTCATCTGTTGGGCTTGTGAAGATATGTAATAAGTTAAATAAAGATTCATATATACTTGTAGATGATGATTATTCAAAATTAGACCAAAGTCTTAGTAGAATGATATTTGATATAAGTGAAGAATATCAAGTTGTAGATGTAAAAAAATATTTAGAATTATTAGATGATAATGACTTGTTAGTTACAACTGATGTAAACGGATATAGTCGTATCGCAATTAGAGATTATCTAGAAAAATTTAAAAGAAAAATTATTATTGACCATCACCTAAAAAGTAGAGAAACTATTGAGGCTGATTATGAATATATAGATATTAATACATCAAGTGCGAGTGAAATAGTAACTAAATTATTAAGAGCATATAATGTAAAGTTCGATAGTAAATGTGCGACATATTTATATGCTGGAATAGTACTTGATTCAAAAAACTTTACTCAAGATGTAACTGAAAAAACATTTACAGATAGTGGTTTTCTTTTAAAAAAAGGCGCAAATACATCATATGTTAACAGTCTTTTTAAAGAAAATTTTGAAAATGATAAAAAAATTCATGAACTAATTGGTTATTCAGAATTTATAAATCTATGTTATGTTATTGCTGCTGGTAAGGAAAAAATATATACTAAAGAAGATTTAGCTAAAGCTGCAAATTATATTTTAAAATATAGTGCAGATGCTTCTTTTGCAGTTGGACTTATTGGTGACAATGAAATAGGAATAAGCAGTAGAAGTAATGGAAATGTTAACGTAAATGTTGGTTTAATAATGCAACAATTTGGCGGTGGAGGAAGTGCTACTAGTGCTGCTGCAACAATAGAGGGTACTGATGTAGAGTCTGCAGTCAAAAAATTAAAATTAGTACTTAATCCAAATCAAATTTTAGATGTATAAAAAAATTAAGAGTTAATTCTTAATTTTTATTTTATCATTTAAAAAGTTATCAAGTAGAGTAGTAGCTATATTTAATGTTTTATTATCAATATCTAATTCTGGATTATATTCTACAATGTCTAAACTTTTAACTAAATTTTTATTTTCAATTATATAATTCATAATAGAATATGCATCTATATCACTAATACCATTTATTGCAGGAATAGAAACTCCTGGTGCAGTATTTGGGTCTATAACATCAATATCATAACTTATATGTATGCCACATGTATTTTGTGAAGCAATCGTAAAAGCTTTTTTCATAATACTTTGAACACCATATTTCTTTATTTCATCAGTTGTAAAAATAGTTATACCTGCATCTTTTAAATTTTCTATTTCCTTTTCATCTAAATCTCTTGCTCCTACTAATACCGCATTTTTAGTATTATAAAAATTTCCACTATGGAATTTAGTTAATTTATCTGTATCATCATATCCTGTTATAGCAGCAAAGGGAAGCCCATGAATATTTCCAGAAATAGTTGTCTTAAAATTATTATAATCTCCATGTGAATCAATCCATATTATACCTAAATTTTTATTTTTATTAATTGAAGCTAGAGCTGATGCTATAACAATACTATGGTCTCCACCTAAAGTAATTGGAAATTTGTTATCATCAATAACATTTTTAACAATATTATATAAATTTTCATTAAATATATTTACTTCATTTAAATTTTTTTGTTTGTCATTTTTGTCTAAACTTTTAATACACTTTTCTTTTTCTAAAGTATAAATATTTTCAATATTATCATTTTTTTTAATACTTTTAGATAAATAAATTGGACCTTTATCAGAACCGTTTACATGTACTCCTAAATCACTACATGCATTTATTATGTCGTATTTCATTTGTATCACCACTAATAATATACTTTATTTTTAGTTAATATTCAAGAATATTGATTTTTAAATATAAAATTAAATAAATGTTAATA
>CANRCS010000093.1 GCA_947629195.1 uncultured Bacilli bacterium
GATTTATCATAAATGAATTTCATTTCTGGCATTTTTCTAATTTCTATTCTTTTTGATAATTCATTTTTTATAAATCCACTTGCTCTATTTAATGCTTTAGTTGCTACATCAATATCTGCGCCTAATGTAGTGAAATATATTTTTGCATAACTTAAATCACTTGTTACACTTGCATTTGTTATAGTTACAAAGCCTATTGATTTATCTTTTACTTCTAATGCAATTATTTTACTTATTTCTTCTGCAAATTGGTCGGATAATTTTTCTGCTTTTAAACTCAAGTTAATCACCCTCTTTTTATTTCTACAACTTCGTATGCTTCGATTACATCGTTTTCTTTTATATCGTTATAATTTTCTAATGTAATACCGCATTCAAATCCTGCTTTTACTTCTTTTACTTGGTCTTTTTCTCTTTGAACAGAAGCAATTTTACCATCATATATAACAACTTCATCTCTTAAAAGTCTTGCTTGTGCAATATTTTTAATAACACCATCTACTACATAACTTCCTGCTATACTTCCAACTTTAGAATATTTAAATATTTTTCTAATTTCTGCATGTCCTATAACTTTTTCTTCAAATTCTGGATCTAGTACACCTTTCATTGCTGCTTCCATTTCTTCTACAACTTTATATATGATAGAATGTAATCTTATTTCAACATTATACTCTTTTGCTACTTCTAGTGTTTTATTATTTGGTCTTACATTAAATCCTATTATAATTGCATTTGCAGCATGTGCTAGAACAACATCACCTTCAGTAATTGCTCCAACACCACTTCTTATAATATTTATTTTAGCTCCCTCAACATCAATTTTTTGTAATGAGCTTTTAACTGCTTCTTCACTACCTTTAACATCTGTTTTAAGTAATACATTTATTTCTTTAACACCACTTTGAATTTTACTAAATAAATCATCTAATGATACAGAAGTTTTAGTATTACTTTTTTCTTTTTGAATTTGTTCTCTATGTTCTGCAATACTTCTTGCTTGTTTTTCAGTTTCAAAAGCCATAAATCTATCTCCAGCAGTTGGAACTCCATTTATACCAGTAATTTCAACAGGTGTTGATGGTAGAGCTTCTACTAAATCAATATTTCTATCGTTTTTTAAACTTCTAACTTTACCATAAGTTGTACCAACTACTATTGGATCTCCTAATCTTAAAGTACCATTTTGAATTAAAATAGTTACTACGCTACCAACATTTTTATCAAGTCTTGATTCTATTACTGAACCTAAGGCATATCTTGATGGGTTTGCTTTATATTCATGTAATTCACTAACTAATAAAATATTTTCTAATAAATTATCTACACCTTCTCCAGTTTTAGCAGATATTTTTACAAATAATGTATCTCCACCCCAAACATCTGGAACAAGACCATATTCGCTCATTTCACTCATAACTTTATCTACATCTGCTGCTGGTTTATCAATTTTGTTTATTGCGACTATTATTGGTACATTAGCAGCTTTTGCATGATCGATTGCTTCTTTTGTTTGTGGCATAACCCCATCATCTGCTGCAACAATTATAATTACTATATCAGTTACAGATGCACCGCGTGCTCTCATTTGAGTAAAAGCAGCATGTCCTGGAGTATCAATAAATGTAATTTGTTTATCATTGTAATTTATTTGATATGCAGCAATTGCTTGTGTAATTCCTCCTGCTTCTCCTTCTACAACATTAGTATTTCTAATATAATCTAATAAGGTAGTTTTACCATGATCAACATGTCCCATTATAGTTACAACAGGTGGACGTTCAACTAAATCTTCAGGGTTATCTATAATTTCAAATTCTTCAAAATTTGATATATCTTTTGTTTCTTCTTTTTTAAGTTCTTTATCATAGTCAATTACTATTAATTCTGCAGTTTCAAAATCAATTGGATTATTAACGCCAAGCATTAAACCTAAACCAACTAATTTTTTAACAATAATAGGTGCGCTAACATTAAGTGCATTAGCTAAATCATTAACACTCATACCTTCTTTATATAGTATAACATTATCATCTTTATTATCATTTGAAGAAAGTTTTTCTTTATTTTTATACATTTCTTTTTTTAATTTTGCAAAATTATTTTTATTTTGATTTTTAGTATCTTTCTTTTTTAATTTTTGAGTTTTTATAGAATCATCAATTTTTTTAACTTTTGAAGAATTAGTAAAGTTCTCTGTTGCTTCATCCATTTGTTCTTCAACACTTTCATAAATATCATCATTTTGAAAAGAGTTATCTAATTCTATAATCATATCATCAGTTAATTCTTCATCCTCATTAGTAATATCAAAACCTAAATAATTTAACCTTTCGATAACTTCACCAACTGGTTTATTTATATCTAAAGCATATTCTAATACACTCATCATAGATATCACCTCTTTCTTCTAATTTTGAACTAATTCTATTAATTTATCATATATATCATCATCTATTGTAGTTTCAAGATGCCTTTCTAATATCTTACTTTTTCTAGCTTTATTTATTACTTCAATATCTTTTTTTAAGTATGCTCCTCTTCCATTAGATTTTCCTTTTTCATCATCTATAATTATATTCCCATCAGGAGTTCTAACTATTCTAATAAGTTCATTTTTAGGTAATTTTTCTTTTGTTACAACACAACTTCTCATCGGCGTTTTCCTATTTTGCATAAATTCTCATCACCTTCTATATGATTTTCAAATCCTAGTTTTTCTTCTATTTTTAAAATAATTTCTTTTTGTACATTTGTAATTTTATTATACATACTATTTTTTCTTGAATAATCAAATGAATGAGTAGTATTATCATATATTATATATCCAAAAAAATCTCTTATTATTTTTTTAACATCTACGGTACTTATTTCTTCTTTTTCATAACCTCTCATGTATAATTCACGGTTTATCATTTCAATTGTTTCATTATAATCAACATTTTTAGAATCCATATAATTTATAAGTTCTTCATTTATATTATCTGGATCTAATTTAACAATTTTTCCTGTTGGAGATATTACTAAATAATCTTCATCTAAATTAATTTCTTCAATATCATTATACTCTTTCAAAGTAATCATAGCTTCTTTCTAATTTAAAAATTATTTTATCGTTATACCAGTCTCTTCTAATTGTGCTTTTGTTTTAACATCAATTGTGTAATGTGTTAGACGGCTTGCCAAAACAACATTTTGTCCTTTTTTACCGATTGCTAAAGATAGATTATCATCATCTACTATTGCAATACATTCTTTATTTTTTTCATCTGTTATCATTACACTAACATTTTTAGCAGGTGATAATGCATTGGCTACAAATACTTGTGGGTCTTTATCATATAAGACTAAATCTATTTTTTCTCCATTTAACTCTTTTATTATATTAGCAATTCTGCTTCCTTTTTCACCTATACATGCTCCAATTGCATCTACTTTTTCATTAGTACTTGATATTGCTACTTTACTTCTTTCTCCTGCAATACGTACGACTGAATGAACTAGTACAGTACCATCATTAATTTCTGGTATTTCACTTTCAAATAGTCTTTTAACAAATCCATAATGTTTTCTAGAAAGCATGATATTAATAGATTTTTGAGAAACACTAACCTTTGTAACATAGGCTTTAATTGATGAACCCATTTCTATTTTTTCATTTCCTATTAATTCTCTTTTAGGTAATACTCCCATTGTTCTACCTAAATCTATAAGATAGTTATTTTCATCTTCCATAGATACAATACCAACTATCATTTCATCTTTTTTACCTTCAAATTCATCCATTAAACTTTGTTTTTCTGCTTCTTTTACTTTTTGTATTATAACTTGTTTAGCAGTTGCAGCTGCAACTCTACCAAAATCTCTTGGAGTTACTTCTTCTTCTATTGTTTCTCCAATTTGAATATCTTTAACTTTCTTTCTTGCTTCTTCTAATGATATTTCAGTATCTAAATCTAGATCATCATAATCTTCTACGACATTATAAACTGTATATACTTTTATATCTCCTGTATCTTTATTAATACTAACTCTTGCATTTGTTAAAGAATTAAAGTTCTTTTTATATGCAGTTAGAAGCGCTAATTCCATAGCTTCATAAATAAAATCTTTACTGATTTTCTTTTCTTCTGATAGATGGTCTAATGCTTTAATAAATTCTTTTTTATCCATTTCAATTACCTCCTTTTGAACATACATCTAAAATGTATTGACTATCAAACAAACTATCATTTTCATCTAATATTGGGTTAATTATTTTTGTTGCTTTGATACACTCATCTAAATCTACTCCCTTATCAGAAGTTATGATAATTCTAAGAAAAAAATTACCATCCTCTTTATCATATGTTATATTATCAACATATATTTTTTCTTCTAATAATGGTTTAGAAATAAGATTTTCTACTTCTTTTACGATATCCATATATACCTCCAATATCAATTTAAAGAGTGGGATTTCCCACTCCTTTTGCACCACTATTCTATCATAATATTCGTAAAATGTATAGTATATTTGGAATTTTAT
>CANRCS010000094.1 GCA_947629195.1 uncultured Bacilli bacterium
TTATATTTTTAAGTTCTGGTATTTCTTCTCTATACCTTAATACATCATCATCTGTAACAATTATTCGGGTTAGAAAAGCTTCATAATCTTTATCTAATTGTTAGCCTTTCCGCGGATACTTGCTTGAGCAGCTGCAAGACGAGCTATTGGAACTCTAAATGGTGAGCAAGATACATAAGTAAGTCCAAGTCTATGGCAGAATTCAACACTTGATGGGTCTCCACCATGTTCTCCACAAATTCCAAGTTTGATATCTTTTCTTGTATTTCTTCCTTTTTCTACAGCTATTCTCATAAGTTCACCAACACCTTCTTGGTCAACTTTAGCAAATGGATCTGATTCGAAAATTCCTTTTTTGTAATAATCTTCTAAGAATTTAGAAGCATCATCACGACTAAATCCATAAGTCATTTGAGTTAAGTCATTTGTACCAAAACTAAAGAATTCAGCTTCTTCTGCAATTTTATCAGCAGTAAGTGCAGCTCTTGGAATTTCAATCATTGTACCAACATGATATTCTAGTTGAACGTTTGCATCTTTAATTATTTTATCAGCAGTTTCACAAACAATTGATTTAACATATTTTAATTCTTTTACGTCTCCAACTAGAGGTATCATAATTTCTGGAACAACATTAAGTCCTTCTTTATTAACGTTTATTGCAGCTTCGATAACTGCTCTTGTTTGCATTCTTGCAATTTCTGGATAAGTGATAGCAAGTCTACAACCTCTATGTCCCATCATTGGGTTAAATTCTTTTAATGATTCAACTCTTGCTTTTAGAGATTCAAATGTTACTCCTAAACTTTCTGCAAGCGGTCTTATTTCATCATCAGTATGTGGTAAGAATTCATGTAATGGTGGGTCTAAGAAACGTATTGTAACTCCATATCCTTCCATTGCTCTAAATAATCCTTCAAAGTCTTCTCTTTGATAAGGAAGAATTTTTTCTAGTGCTTCTTCTCTTTGTTCAATAGTTTCTGCAGCAATCATTCTTCTGAAATTGAATATTCTATCAGTTTCAAAGAACATGTGTTCAGTTCTACAAAGTCCTATTCCTTCAGCTCCGAATTTACGTGCTTGAACTGCATCTTTTGGAGTATCAGCATTAGTTCTAATTTTTAATTTTCTAGCTTCATCTGCCCATGTCATAAATGTTTCAAAATTTCCACTAATTTCTGGGTCAACTGTTTTAATTTGTTCACCGTATACATTTCCTGTTGAACCATCAAGACTCATGTAATCTTTTTCTTTATATACTACACCATCTTTTGTTGTGATAGTTTTTGCTTCTTCATCAATTTTTAATTCACCGCATCCACTAACACAGCAAGTACCCATTCCACGTGCAACTACTGCTGCATGTGATGTCATTCCACCACGTATTGTTAAAATACCATGTGCGATATTCATACCTTCTATATCTTCTGGACTTGTTTCAAGTCTTACTAATAATAAATCTTTTTCTCCGTTTTTATAAGCGTTTATTACATCTTCAGCAGTAAAATAAATTTTTCCTGTAGCAGCCCCAGGTGATGCAGCTAAACCTTTAGCGATTACTTTACCATTCTTTAAACTTTCTTTATCAAACATTGGGTGTAATAATTGGTCTAATTGTTTAGGTTCTACTTTAAGTAATGCTTCTTCTTTTGTTATCATACCTTCATTAACTAAATCAACAGCTATTTTTAAAGCTGCAGCTGCAGTTCTTTTACCATTACGAGTTTGTAACATGAATAATTTACCATTTTCAATTGTAAATTCCATATCTTGCATATCTTTGTAATGGTTTTCTAGTGTTGTACAAATTCTAACGAATTCGTTATAACATTCTGGCATAACAGTTTTTAGAGTATCAATTGTTTGTGGAGTTCTAATTCCTGCAACAACATCTTCTCCTTGTGCATTCATTAAATATTCACCATAAAGTTTCTTTTCACCAGTTGCTGGATTACGTGTAAATGCAACACCAGTTCCAGAAGTTTCCCCACGATTTCCATAAACCATTTCTTGAACGTTAACAGCTGTTCCCCAAGAAGATGGAATATCATTTAATCTTCTATATGTAATTGCTCTATCGTTGTTCCAACTTCTAAATACAGCTTTTACTGCTTCTAAAAGTTGAACTTTTGGGTCTTGTGGAAATTCAGTTCCAGCATGTTTTTTATATTCACCTTTATAAATTTCAACTACTTCTTTTAAATCATCTGCATTTAAATCTGTATCTAATTCGTATCCTTTTTCTTCTTTGATTTTATCAAATAATCTTTCAAATGAACTTTTAGGGAATCCCATAACTACATCTGCAAACATTTGAATAAATCTTCTATAACTATCATATACAAATCTTGGATTATTTGTATCTACTGCAAAGTTTTTAGCAACTTCATCATTAAGTCCTAAATTTAGAACAGTATCCATCATACCTGGCATAGAAGCTCTTGCCCCACTTCTAACAGATACTAATAATGGGTTCTTATCATCTCCCATTTTCTTTCCAGTTATTTCTTCAAGTTCTTTTAATTTATCAAATATTTCACTTTCAATTTCAGGTGATATTGTTTCATTATCATCATAATATTTGATACAAGCTTCAGTTGTAACTGTAAATCCACGTGGTACAGGTAAACCAATATTAGTCATTTCTGCTAGGTTAGCTCCTTTACCACCTAATAAATCTCTCATAGATTTATTACCTTCACTAAATAAATAAACATATTTTTTCATATTCTGCCTCCTTAATTGGTTACATTTCAATAATAACAAAATAAAGAAAACTACACAATAATTTTTATGTAGTTTTTTAATTTTTAGGACAATTTCTTTACAAAAGTTTTAGATTTTTCTTTTAGTTTAAAATAACACTCTGGACACATACTTTCATATGCTACATCATCTTCACCATCTATTGCGACTTGTTCTCCATCAAATACATATTCTCCATTTACTTTTCTTACGTTTATAGTAGCTTTATGTCCACATTTACATATTGTCTTAATTTCTTCTAATTTATCAGCAATCGAAAGTAATCTAGGGCTTGCTCTAAAGCCATCCATTTTGAAATCACATCTAAGACCATAACATATTACAGAGATATTTAGTTTAGCAGCTATCATAAGTAATTGGTCTACTTGCCTTTCTTCTAAAAATTGTGCTTCATCTACTAATAAACATGAAATATCACTATATTTTTCTTTCACAATTTCGTAAATATTATCTCCATCTTTTATACAAAAATCAACTTTTCTTGTAGCCCCTATCCTAGAAATTAAATAATCTTCCCCCTTAGTATCTATTTGTGGTTTTACAACTAATACTTTCATACCTAAACTTTCATAATTGTACGCAGTTTGAATAATAGTTGTAGTTTTACCAGAGTTCATTGCTCCATATTTAAAATATAATTTTGCCATTTTCATTCTCCCCCATAACCTATTTATAAAAATCCGAACTTTTCTTTCCCCTTTGTATATTAAATGCTCTATTTGATTTATATTGATTATACATTTGACCAGTTAAATTTTTTTCTTTTTTTACTATATTTGGTTGTAGAACATTATTTTTACTTCCTAATGTAATATTTCTCTTAGGAAGCGATGGACTTCTACTTGGTAATGTATTTTTCTTTAAACTATCCATATCCTTCACCCATTATAAATATATCATACTTTGTAGATAATTTAAATAATATTTTTTATTTTGCCCTTGGATGTGAATGCAGATAAACATTTCTTAATCTTTCATTAGTTACATGTGTATAAATTCCAGTTGATGATAAAGATGAATGACCTAATAATTCTTTAACTGTTAATAAATCGGCACCATTTTCTAATAAATGAGTTGCAAAAGTATGTCTTAATGTATGAGGAGATATATGAATACTTAAAGATGCTTTTTTAATTATATTATCAATAATTAGCCTTACCCCTCTACTTGTTATATTATCTCCTTTAGCATTTAAAATAAGATAATCATTGTCTTTTTTATTTAGTAAATTAACTCTTCCATCTTTAATATATAACTCTAATATATCTAGTGCATATACTCCAAATAAAACTATTCTTTCTTTATTTCCTTTACCTAAAATTCTTATACTTTTATCTTTAAAGTTTATATCATTTATTTTTATGTTGACTAACTCACTAACACGCACTCCTGTATCATATAATAATTCTAATATAAGCATATCTCTTTGTCCTAAATTAGTATTAGTATTTGGTACATTAAATATTTTTTCTATATCTTCATTATATAAAAATTTAGGTAATCGCTTTTCTTTTTTAGGTGATGAAATAAGAGAAAATGGATTAATATCAACTAAAGATTCATTGTGTAGATATTTATATAAACTTCTTAATGAACTAAGTTTTCTAGATACTGAACTTCTTGAAAGTTTTTTATTATATAATTCCATTAAATATTTTTTGACAATTTGATAATCAACTTTATCAAAATTATTTATACCATTTTCTTTTAAAAAATCTATAAATTCTATAATATCATTTTTGTAATTTAACATAGTATT
>CANRCS010000095.1 GCA_947629195.1 uncultured Bacilli bacterium
TACCTTAAACCTACATTTATGAAACCTATGATAGATTTTTTAAATGGAACAGTTGTAGAATGTAATACTGCATATGAGGGCGCAAGAGATACAACAGAAAAACACATAAAATTAATGGAAGAACATGAATGGTCAAAATATTTTAATGTCGATATAATGGATAGTGAAGGTGACGATGTTGTACTTGAAATACCTAATGGTAAAATAATTAAAAAGAATTATGTTGGTAAAAATTTACTTAACTATGATTCAATGTTAGTGTTGTCTCATTTTAAAGGACATCCAATGGGAGGATATGGCGGAGCATTAAAACAATTGTCTATTGGGATTGCATCAAGTAAAGGTAAAAGATATATTCATTGTATAGGAAAAGAAAATGCATCTTATGAAGATATGTTTAATGTAGATCAAATTAAATTTTTAGAAGCAATGGCAGATGCCGCATCATCAGTTACTAACCATTTTAAAGATAATATTGCATATATAAACATAATGTGTAATATGTCTGTTGATTGTGATTGTTGTAATGTTGCAGAAGATCCATGCATGAAAGATATAGGTATTTTATCATCATTAGACCCAGTAGCAATAGACCAAGCATGTATTGATTTAGTTAAAAACTCAAATGATCCAGGGAAAGACCATCTATTAGAAAGAATAAATTCAAAACATGGTACACACACAATAGATGCAGCAGAAGAATTAGGTATTGGTTCAAAAGATTATGAATTAATAGAAGTTTAGTAAGAATAGATTGTATAGTCTATTCTTTTATTGTAAATTAAGTTTACACTAATTTGAAAAAAGAATTTAAATTAAATTTATAAATAATAAAGAATAACAAAATTTAGTGATATAATTTTGTTGTAGGGTTGGAGAGATTTTATGAAGTTGTATAGGTTATGTGATAAAAATGAAGTATATACTATTATTAATGATAAAAGTTTTGAAAATATAGGGAAAAAATTTAAAGATAATCCAAAAAAGAATACACATCATTATAATAATAATAAAAAATATCTTCATTTTTTTGAAAATAAAGATAGTCTTATATATTTAAATTTATCTTCAAATAAATATATATGTTACTATGATATTCCAGATAATATTATACTTGGAAAAAAGGGATTTGGATTATATTTAGATTATGTTCATTTTAGAAATATAATTTTAGTTCCTGAATATGCAATAGAAAATGAATTTTTAAAATTTGAATATTTAAAGAAGATAGAGGTTGCTAAATGTTATATTGATTTTGAGGATTATTTAGATGATGAAAACTTATCAAATTTAGTAGAACCTATTTATGAAAATACAAAAAGTAAGGTTCTAGTAAATACAATGAAAATGTAGAATTCTTTATAGATTTCTATATTTTTTTAATTTTACATTATTATATACATTTATATTTTTATTTTATTATTTTAAAGTAAATTACTGTTATGAAATCCATAAAATGATAAAAAAATTAAAAAAGTTTAAATCTTTTGAAGTATTTTACCCTCCTTTTTTACAATAATTATATGAGGGAGGTAATAAAGATGGTTGATGATAAATCAAAAATTAAATACTTCATGTCTAATGATATCGTCTTTAAAATGTTACTAATGAGAAACGAATACATGCTTAAAAAGATAATTTGTATGTCAATTGGTATAGATATGGAGGATATTAAGAGTATTGAAATATTAAATCCAGAGATAATGGGAGATAATGAAAATGACAAACTAAATAGACTTGACATACTACTGGAACTAAATAACAAAGAAAAGATAAATATAGAAATGCAAAATAGCAATGAGCATAATTTTGCACAAAGAATAGAATTTTATTTATCCAGGGTATATATTAATAGTCTAAAAAAAAGCGAAAACTATTCTATCTTAAACAAAATATACGGAATATATTTTATAAACTATAATGATGAAAATTACAATGATGCCTTTTCAAAAATAAGTGAATGTGATACAATGAACAGGAAGACAACAAAGAGTATTAAAGAAAAAATCATATTTAACTTAACTAAAATAGATGAAATGAAAAAATATGGTTTTAGTAAAGAAGAGATGGATATATTAAAGTTTATAAAAAGTAAAAAAGAAAGCGAGATAAGTGATATGAGTTTAAGTAATAAAAGAATAGAAGAAGCCATGAGACAGTTAGAGGAGATAAATGCAGATGATGAATTAAAGAAAGCAATATATTATAGAGAAAGATACAACTATGACATGAACACTGCAATATATGATGCTGTTGAGGAAAAAGAAAAAGAGCTTCAAAAGAAAGATGTAAAACTTAAAAATACTCAAAAGGAACTAAAGTCTACTAAAAAACAATTATCCAAAAAAGATTCAAAACTCCAAGATACTCAAAAGGAACTAAAATCTACAAAAGATACAATATCTATACTTATAAAGACATTACAAGAAACAGGAAAAAGCATAGAAGAAATCTCATTAATAACAAATATGGACATATCAGACATTAAAAGTATTCTAAATAAGAAATCTTAAGGTTATCTTAAGGTTTTTTGCTTTTCAAATACACTATAAATCGTAAAATTCAAAAAACAAGTTGTGAATCTGCAAAATAAAATATACTGATTTTATGAAAAATTGCAAATTAATTTGACTAAAATTTTATGAAAGAAATATCTATTTGGAGTAGCTATAAATCATTTGCAATGTTCATTAAGCCAGCAATCACAAGGGATTGCTGGCTTTAGATACACCAAGAATTTATATTCAAATACATAAAATCAGTATAAAATAAAGTGCAAAAATTTGAAGTGTCAAAAAATTTTTTGAGGTTGTAGAAAACTTCAACTTGACTCGGGGGGGTAAATGCTATAATAATCTTATAAAATGTGGAAAACTTAATTTTAGGAAAGAGGTATAGCATGGAAGAAGAAAATAAAAAAATAAAAATAATAAAAACATTAGTAATATTAATAGTACTATTAGTAACAGTAATAGGAATATCAGTAGCATACTTTTCGGCACAAAGCAACAGTAACACTCAAACAATAAAAACAGGAAAACTTTCAATAACATATAATGATGGTACAAATAATCTAAAGGTAGATAATATAGTACCAATATATGACAAAGACATGCAAACAAAAGCAAACAGAATAACATTTAATGCATATAATGAAGGAACAATGACAGGATATATGGATATATCAATAGAAGATATAGTAATACCAGAAGAATTAGAAAGTTTAGAATTTAAATGGGCAATATATGAAACAGATGAAAACTACACAGATTTAAAAAGTAAAGTAAACAATGGAAACTTTAGAAATATAGAAAATGATAAACAATTATTAGCAAATAACATAAAGATAGAACCAAAAGAAAGAAAATACTACAATTTATACATATGGATAAGAGAAACAGATTTAAACCAAGATGAAATGAAAGATAAAACATTTTCAGGAAAAATAGTAATAAGAGGAAATCAAGAAGAAGGACAAATGTTATTGAGTGAAAAAATAAAAGAAGACAATGATCCAATAAAAGAAGACAAGCCAGACTTTAGTACAACTGCAACAGGAGATGAGGGCTTAATAAAAGATATAGATGAAGATGGAGATACATACTATTTTAGAGGAGCAGTAGAAAATAATTATGTCAAAATAAATGGACTAACATGGGCAACTTCAGATGGAGATTATCACAGTGAAGGAGAAGAAATGTTATGGAGGATAGTGAGAATCAATGGAGATAATACGATAAGATTAATAGCAGATGGAAGTATAAGAAATAGTGCATTTAATGAAGTTAATGATGATGAAAAATATTCAGGCTACACATATGATAATACTGCACCGAATAAACAGAATGGAGAATCAAGCACAATAAAAAAATACTTAGATAATTGGTACAGTGAAAATATGATGGATTATGATAAATATATAGCACATACTAGATTCTGTAATGATACAACAGTAGCATCGATAGATGAAGATGAAAGTCGTATAAATTATGGATCATATGATAGAATTGAAAAAGGACAACCAAGTTTTGAATGTGGAAATACAACAAAAAATTATGGTGGAGAATATGATTTAAAAGTAGGATTAATAACAGCGGATGAGGTAGCTTTTGCAGGAGGAAAAGATTTACTTACATCTAATGAATCATTTTACTTATATGGAAAAAGTGATGGTTTTTGTACTATTTCTCCTTCTCAATTCTCAATGGGTGCCGGTACTTTTTATATAGATGATGATGGCAAAATAAACAACTATGATTCAAATAACGTGATGGGTACCCGTCTTGTAATTAACCTTAAATCTGATATACTGTATACCAGTGGTAACGGTACTAAATTAAATCCATACACGGTTGGGAAATAATTTTATAAATTAATTAAATAGGCAATCTACTATATATATAAATAATGTGCTATAATTATTACTGGATAAGTAATA
>CANRCS010000096.1 GCA_947629195.1 uncultured Bacilli bacterium
AAAAAAATATAATGTATAGTATGGCTTAAATGAGGAGGAATGTAAATGAAACATGTATTTAAAATATTGAAAAAATATACACTTCAAATAGTTATAGTTTTAGTTTTGCTTTTTATGCAAGCAATGTTTGATTTAAAACTTCCTGATTACACTTCTAAGATTGTAAATGTTGGTATACAACAAGGTGGAATAGAAAATGCAACTCCTGAAGTAATGATGGAAAGTGATTATAATAAAATATTAGTTTTTATGAGTGATGATGATAAAACTATAGTAAATGATAACTATAAATTAATTAGTAAATCTAATTTAGATGAGAGTGAATATAAAAAATATTTAAAAAAGTATCCTGAAATAAAAAATCAAAATTTATATGTTTTAAAAAATAATGTTGATACTGATACAATAGATGAATTAAATAAAATTGTATCACTACCTATAATGTTGGTAGCAAATATGTCAAGTGAAGATTTTAATATTAATGATTTAGCAACTTCACAAGAAGAAAAGCAAGCACTTCAAAATCTTCCAGAAAATATGGATATATTTACTATTATATCTAGTATGCCACAAGATAAAAAAGATGAAATGTTAAGTGGTATAAAAGAAAAATTTAAAAATATGGAACAAAGTCTTATTGAACAAACTTCCATTGCTTATACTAAAGAACAATATAAAAAAATTGGTATAGATGTAGAACAAACACAAATTAATTATATAATTAGTTCTGGTATACAAATGTTAGGAATTGCCCTATTAGTTACTTTAATTGCAATCATAGCTACATTTTTGGTTAGTAGAATTGCAGCAAACTTTAGTAGAGATTTAAGAAGTAATGTAGTAAATAAAGTAATGACATATTCAAATACTGAATTTGAAGCATTTTCAACTTCTTCATTAATTACTAGAAGTACTAATGATATACAACAAGTTCAAATTTTAATTGTAATGTTATTACGTATAGTTTTCTATGCACCAATTATGGGTATAGGAGCATTTACAAAAGTTTCTGGTAATGAAATGGCATGGGTAATTGGATTAGCTGTACTTTCAATTTTAAGTTTAGTTATAATATTGTTTGTTATTGCTTTACCAAAATTCCAAGTTGTACAAAAAATGATAGATAAATTAAATTTAGTATCGAGAGAAATTTTAACTGGATTACCTGTTATTCGTGCTTTTGCAACCGAAAAGTATGAAGAAAAAAGATTTGATAAAGCAAATAAAGATTTAACTAAAGTTAATTTATTTGTAAATAGATTAATGACTGTTATGATGCCAACTATGATGTTTATTATGAATGGCGTTAGTATTTTAATTATTTGGGTAGGAGCAAGCAAAATAGATGTTGGTACAATTCAAGTAGGAGATTTATTAGCATTTATTACTTATACAATGCAAATAATTATGTCTTTCTTAATGATTTCTATGGTATCTATAATGGTTCCAAGAGCATTTATATCTGTAAAAAGAATTGGAGAAATATTTGATAAAGATTCATCTATAAAAGAAGTAGATGAAAGTATTCCATTTGATAAAAATAAAAAAGGTACGGTAGAATTTAAAGATGTTTACTTTAGATATCCTGATGCTCAAGAAGATGTATTACAAAACATTAGTTTTAAAGCAGAAAAGGGAACGACTACTGCATTTATTGGCTCTACGGGTTCAGGTAAATCTACACTTATAAATTTAATTCCAAGATTTTTTGATGTGACTGGCGGTAAAATTTTAATAGATGGAGTAAATATTAAAGATGTTACTTTACATGATTTAAGAGATAAAATAGGATATGTTCCACAAAAGGGTATGCTATTTTCTGGAACAATCGAATCAAACATTGGATTTGGTGTAAATAAATTATCTGAAGAACAAAAAGAAAAAGCTGCTAGAATTAGTCAATCTTTAGAGTTTATAGAATCTAAAGAAAAAGGATATAAATCAGAAATTAGTCAAGGTGGTACAAATGTAAGTGGTGGTCAAAGACAAAGACTTGCAATCGCACGTGCAATCGCAACTAATCCTGAAATATATATTTTTGACGATAGTTTTTCAGCATTAGATTATAAAACAGATGCAAAACTTCGTAAAGCTTTAGCGAAAGAAACAAAAGATAGTACAATATTTATAGTTGCTCAAAGAATAAGCACAGTTTTAAATGCAGACCAAATAATCGTACTAGATAAAGGTCAAGTTGTTGGTATTGGTAAACACAAAGAATTATTAAAAAAATGTAAAATATATAAAGAAATTGCTTTATCACAACTTTCAAAGGAGGAACTAGAAAATGAATAACAAAAGAAGAAAAGGTCCTATGGGACCAGGTCCTAGAGTCGTAGAAAAAGCAAAAGACTTTAAAGGAACTTTAAAAAAATTATTATCTAGTATGAAAGAATATAGAATACCATTAATTATTATCTTTATATTCGCAATAGCAAGTACAATATTTTCTATTGTAGGGCCTAAAATCTTAGGTAATGCAACTACTGAAATATATAATGGTATAATAAGTAAAATAACAGGTGGAACAGGTATAAATTTTGATAAAATTGCTCAAATACTATTATTCTTACTTTTCCTTTACATAATAAGTGCGATATTTTCATATATTCAAGGATTTATTATGACAGGTGTTACACAAAAATATACTTACAAGTTAAGAAAAAGTATTTCAGAAAAAATTGGTAAAATGCCTATGAATTATTTTGATAAAAAAACTCATGGGGAAGTATTATCAATAATTACTAACGATGTTGATACTTTATCAATGAGTTTAAATCAAAGTGCAACTCAATTAATTACATCAATAACAACCCTAATTGGTGTATTAGTTATGATGTTATCGATAAGTGTTCAAATGACAATAGTTGCTTTATTAATACTCCCAATTTCTCTAACATTTACTTTATTAGTAGTTAAAAATAGCCAAAAATACTTTAAATCTCAACAAGAATATTTAGGACACGTAAATGGTGAAGTAGAAGAAATGTATTCTGGACATAGTGTAGTTAAAGTATTTAATGCAGAAAAAAAGATGCTTAATAAATTTGAAAAAGATAACGATGTATTATGTAAGAGTGCATGGAAAAGCCAATTTTTAGCAGGACTTATGCAACCAGTTATGATGTTTGTTGGAAATTTAGGATATGTTGCTGTAGCAATATTTGGTGGTTATTATGCAATTAAAGGTAAAATAACTGTTGGTGATATTCAATCATTTATTTCATATACTAGAAACTTTACTCAACCAATAAATCAACTTGCTCAAGTATCAAATATGATACAATCAATGATGGCAGCAGCAGAAAGAGTATTTGAATTTTTAGGTAGTGAAGAGGAAATACCTGTAGAAGATCCAATTACAATAGATAATATAAAAGGTAATGTTGAATTTAAAAATGTAAAATTTGGATACAACAAAGATAAAATCATAATCAATGATTTTAGTGCGAAAGCAAAAGAAGGTAAAAAAATCGCAATTGTTGGACCTACTGGAGCAGGTAAAACTACAATTGTAAAATTACTTATGAGATTTTATGATATAAATTCTGGTGAAATATTAATTGATGGACATAACATTAATAGTTTTGAACGTTCTACTTTAAGAAGAACATTTGGTATGGTATTACAGGACACATGGCTATTTAATGGAACAATAATGGAAAATTTAAGATATGGTAGATTAGATGCAACAGATGATGAAGTAATAGAAGCAGCAAAAATGGCTCACGTTCATCACTTTATTCAAACTTTACCAGATAGTTATAATATGATTTTAAATGAAGAAACTGATAATATAAGTCAAGGTCAAAAACAATTGCTTACAATCGCACGTGCAATACTTGCTAATCCAAAAATATTAATATTGGATGAAGCAACATCTTCAGTAGATACTAGAACTGAAGTATTAATTCAAAAAGCAATGGATGAGTTAATGAAAGGCAGAACTTCATTTATAATCGCACATAGATTATCTACAATCAAAAATGCTGATTTAATTTTAGTAATGAAAGATGGAGATATAGTAGAACAAGGAAATCATAAAGAATTAATAGAAAAAAATGGATTTTATGCTAATCTATATAATTCTCAATTTGATAAATTATCTGCATAACTTTATATTACTCTAAATTATATAATTAATTATATAATTTAGTGCCGCTTTAGTTTAGTGGTAAAACAGATGCATGGTAAGCATCAGAGAACAGTTCAATTCTGTTAAGCGGCACCAGTGATGTTTCTGTTCGAACTATTCGAACTTTAAATATATTTTCAGTCTAAATATGACTGATTTTTTATTAT
>CANRCS010000097.1 GCA_947629195.1 uncultured Bacilli bacterium
TTGAGACATTTTAAATAAGAAATTAGATTTTTCTTCGTTTGTTTTTTCTACTAAAATTCTATTTTCATTTAATTCTTGTATTAATTTAACATCTGGATTTTCAATTGTAAAAAATATCAAAACTGTTACAAAAGAAAATACTGAGTTTATAATAATTAAACCTGGATTAATTTGTCTTAAAATTAAAACAAATATCATTAATACAATTAAAACAAAAAGTGGTAAATATTTTTTATTTTTAATTTCTTTAAAGTTTTTAAATAAACAAAAATTATCAAATATAATAAAAATTCCACCCATAATATAAAGTAAACTTGTTGCAGGACCATACGAATATAAATATGTACCATCATTATAATAGTAAAGTGGTAGTAGTATTACTAACATTATCATAACTATACAAATTACACTTATAAAAGATATAATTTTACCCTTATTTTTAGTTATTTTTTCAACATATACATTTTTATTAAAAAATGATATTACAAATATATATATAGTAAATAATAACTCCCAAATAAGTAAATAAGTTACAAATATTTTATTTATGAAAATATTTAAAAAGCCATACATTGGAGATATATCTTTATTATATAAAAAATAACAACATCCAAGTTCTAATAATAATCCTATTATACTTATTGAAATCAAAATACTATATATCTTATTTTCAATAGTGTTAACTTTCTTTTTAGAAAAATACACTATTGATACCATAATTGTATATAATAAGCTACAACATATTACTGAAATACCTATAATCATATTAAACCTCCGTATTATATATTTATTGTACCATTTTGAAGAGGAAAAGTCTTTAATTTTTTTTAAATATAATAAATATATAATTTAAAAAATATTTTATATTTTCTTATGTATATGGTATTATTATATTTGAGAAAAGAGTAAGTGAAAATGAAAATAATTATAGATAAAAATGAATTTGAAATAAAAAATTGTATAAGATTTAAAGACAGATTTTTGGGTCTGATGTTTAAAAAAAATATAAATGAATATTTATTATTTGAAAATTGTAATTCAATTCATACATTTTTTATGTTTGATGAAATTGATGTGTTATTTTTAGATGATAAAAATAACATTATTAAAAAAATAAATAATTTAAAGCCATGGAGAATATGTATATGTAAAAATTCAAAAAAAGTTATTGAACTTCCTAAAAATACTTTAAAATCTAAAATAAAAATTGTCGATTGACAATTTTTATTATGCTTTCAATTCAAAAATATAATCAAAAATTCTTACATTATCTCCTACTTTAGCTCCTAATTCATATAATTTATCATCTATTCCCATTTTTCTAAGTTTATTTGAAAATCTTCTAATACTATCATTATTTGTAAATTTAGTCATTTTAAATAATTTTTCTAATTCTTTACCACTTACTACCCATGTTCCATCACTATCTTTAGTTATTTCAAATGGTTTTTCTTTTTTAAATTTATATAATATATGAGTTTCAAATTTGCTCTCATCATATATTGGTTCTTCTATAATTGTATCAAGCATATCAGCAAGTTTAATTAAAATTTTATCTATTCCTTGTTTATTTATTGCGCTCATTTCAAATATTTCAACATCGGGTACTTTCTTTTTAAATTCTTCTAAGTTTTCTTTAGCGCCCTCTATATCCATTTTATTTGCAATTATAATCATTGGTTTTTTAATTATTTTTTCATTAAAATCTTCAAGTTCTTTATTTATAATTTTATAATCATCATATGGATTTCTTCCCTCAAATCCGCTCATATCTATAATATGTGCGATTACTCTTGTTCTTTCAATATGTTTTAAGAATTGATCTCCTAATCCTTCTCCTAATGATGCACCTTCAATTAATCCTGGTAAATCTGCTACTACAAAACTTCTATTATCAATCGTTTTAACAACGCCTAAATTTGGACTTAATGTTGTAAAATGATATGGTGCTATTTTAGGTTTAGATGCTGAAATTACTGATAAGAAAGTAGATTTACCAACACTAGGCATACCAACAAGCCCAACATCTGCTAAAAGTTTTAGTTCTACTTTTATTTCACGTTCTTCACCAGGTTCACCATACTCGCTTATTTGAGGAGCAGTATTAGCATGTGTCGCAAATGCTTTATTTCCTCTACCACCTCTACCACCTGCTGCAATAACTACTTCTTCATTATTTTTTGTTAAATCTGCAATAATTAATCCAGTTTCATTATCAGTTATTGTTGTTCCTGGTGGTACTTTTATTATAACGTCTTCTGCACTTTTACCATTTTTATCTGAACCCTTACCATGTTCTCCAGATTTCCCTTTAATAGTTTTTTGATATCTCAAATCAATAAGAGTTCTTAATCCCTCATCTACCTTAAAAATTATGTTACTTCCTCTTCCTCCATTACCACCATTTGGTCCACCCATAGGAATATTTTTTTCACGTCTAAAAGAAGTACATCCATCTCCACCTTTACCTGCAATAACCTTAAGTATAACTTCATCTATAAACATATTAATCACCACCAATAATTATTAATATTTTATCAGAAAAAAAGCTTTTAGTAAACTGTGTTTTTTAGGTTATGGAATTAGTACAGAGCGGGAACCGGAGCCGGTTCTGCCACTATCGTAGGTGGAGTAGAAAATGCCTACGCTCTCAGGCTGGTTCCTTGCACCCCCACGCAAGAACCAAGGGAAGTAACGGTCCGCAAAGTCGGCGCCATCAGAATACCAGTACATGGTTTCATACGTTGCATCTCCTTTTATTGCTTTTGCACTTGTTATACTATTTGAACTACTTCCTGTGTATTTGTCCCAATACTTTTGTTCTGGAAATGTTGAGGTTGTAAATCCTGAAGAACCTTTCGTTTCTGCCCAGTTGCCCATTACATATTCAACTGCTCCTCCACTCATATCATATATTCCATATATTGTTCCTGTTGTACTTGCTCCTGTTCCTTTAAGCAAATTTTTTTCTCCTGTACATTCGTTTGTTTTAGGATCTGTTGTAGTACAACTTCTTCCATTGTAGGAATATGTTCCATTTGCACTATTTCCACTTGCTGGGGGTTGTCCACTACTTCTTCCTGTATAATAACTTGAACTATCATTTTTATATATTTCTTTATCTGCTACTGCTGTATAATCTTGATTTTCATTTTTTCCATATTTACTTTGTGATAGATATGCTACTGCTCCCCATTCTGTATTTTTCATCATGTGCGTATCTACTGTATTTGATAATCCATATGTATCACTTCCAGTAAATGTTACTGTCCCATCTGATGCCATTGTTCCTCCTGCAAATTTTAGAGATGTTTTGAACTGAGTACTTAATGTTTGATTTGTTAATGATGTTATATCTGGTTTTATTAACGGTGCACTTGTTGTTCCTCCTGTTTCAAACTTTCCTACCCATATTCCTGTTAACTCTTTATCCCATCCTGTATGTGAACCGTTGCTTATTTGTGTTGATGTTAATAGTGTTGCACTCGTTACATCTCTAAATGCTGGATGGGTATAGTAACAATTGGTTGAATCTATTGAACATGATGTTAATTCTGTTCCTGTTGTTGCTGTTCCACTTTCAAACACTACATCTATTTGTGGTGGGCTTGTTATCGGTTTACTACTTGTTCCTGTTCCTATATCACTTGGTATCTTATACTTGTATCTTGGTATCCATACCCACATACTATTTATTGCACTCATTGGTATTTCTGCTCCTGCTGGTTTAGTTCTATAACTTGCATCACTTACTGTTACTGCATTTGCCCATATTTGATCTTGATATGCATACCATCCTGCTTCTTTATCTGCTACTTGCCATGTATCTTTTTTGTCATTATATACTACTGGTATCATTCCTGTTGCTAATACTGGTTCATTTGCATTTGTCGTATCTTCAAAATGTATTATTTCTTTTAATTCAAATTCCAATTGGTTATGTCCATCTGCTAACTCTAATTCATTATATGAATATCCTCCATCTACTCCTAATTCTATTGTTATATCACTTGTTGATTGGTTTCTTATTACTACTGTTTTTTCTTCATTTGCATCTTTATCTAATACTCCAGTATCATAATCTTCCTCTTTTGGAGCTGCAACTGCTATTACTATACCATTTGGCAATGTGCTTGGACTTATTGGTTTGTAATATAGTTTGTATTTTGCTACTATTGGTGTTGTATTTGTTATGGTGAGTGGTAGTTCTATTTCATTATCCTTACTTACTGTTATTCTCTTTGTTCCTGAATCATAACTATTATTTGTACT
>CANRCS010000098.1 GCA_947629195.1 uncultured Bacilli bacterium
TATGATGACAAAAGAATTAGTAAACTAATATTAAATTATGTCAATAATTGTCATGTTAAAATAGACAACATGATAGAAAAATTAGAAGTGTTAAATCCCTTAAATTCGTTAAAAAGGGGTTATGCAATAATAAAAAAGGATGACATTGCAATCACAGATATTTCTAAACTTAAAAAAGGAGACACGATTAATATAGATGTAAATAAGGGAGTTATAACATCTACAATAGATAGTATTAATATATTGAAAGAAGGTAAGTAAAATGGAAGAAAAAGAAAAAACATTTGAACAAAAAATTAAAGAATTAGAATTAATAGTTACACAACTTGAAAGTGGTAATGTAAACTTGGATGATGCAATTAACAAGTATACTACTGCTATGAAAATTGCAAAAGAATGTGGGGAAACTCTAAAAAATGCAGAAGAACAAATTAATAAAGTTTTAACAGAAAATGGTACACTAGAAAATTTTAAAATTGAGGAATAAAAATTATGCTCAGTTTAATTAATATTTTAGATTCTAGTTACTGAACAATTTTTATGTTTTGATTTATTTAAAGAATTAGATAATGCCTATATAACATTTAATAATATTGATAACAAAAAAATAGAATCTAATGCAGATAATATTGATGATGAACAATACAAATGGAATATAATACGTAAAAATAGTAATATTAAACCAATAGAATTAAAAATTTATAAAAATGAGACTAATTCTACTAAAAAATCTAGTAGTGGATTATCAAAAATTATAATTCCTATATTATTAATAATTATATTTATAATTACTAAAATATTAAATAAAACTAAAGATAATAATAAGATATAAAATACCATTTTTGGTATTTTTTTCAAATTTATATTTATTTTACTTTTATATTATTTATATCAAAAATGAAAATAGTTTTATAAAATATGGTGTTATAAATGTTTCAATAATAGAAGATAATAATGATAAAATAATTGCAATTATAAATACTCCAATGTATCTTCTCATTATTATTTTAAAATTAATCTGTTTTTTTGTTGTAATTAATTTAATTAAGGACATACTAACACTTAATGCATACATACTAACAAAACATATAGTAATAATATTTAAAATATGATGTGGGAATATATAACTTAATGATAATAATGTTCCCTTAAATTTATATTGTGATATTATAGAACTAATTGAAAATCCTAATATAAATGATTTAATAAATATCAATACAATTATTACAGGTATTCCTATTATTGATATTCCAAGTATCCAAATAAAAAATATATATAATAAATTAGATATACTACTTGTCCTAAAAATATATAAGAAATCAATTTTATTAGTTTTAACTTGATTAAAATAATTTGTAATAGTATCTAATACCATTTTTTTATCACTATCACTTAAAATAGTAATAAATAAGGAACCTGAAATAAAACCTAGAGCTAATAATATTGCTATAAAAGTAAACATTTTTTTATTTTTTTTGAATTCTGCATTTATTAATTTAAATATTTTTCCCATTATTATTTCACCCAGTTAATTATATTCATATTGCTTAAAAATATTATAATTTTTAATTGATTTTATATAAAAAAACTAATATAATTATACTGAGGTGTTTAAATTGAGTAGAAAAGCAAGAAAGATAGTAGCAGTTATTCTTGTTGTTGCAATGATGGCTGTATTTATAGCAGGATTAATTTTTATATAAAATTTTATTAAAAGAGTGAATTTTTCACTCTTTTAATTTTCGGCTTCTTCTAACATCGTAGTTATAAATATACCATATCCCATTTTTGTATCATCAACTATTACGTGTGTAACAGCACCCACTAATTTTCCATCTTGAATTATTGGACTACCACTCATACCTTGAACTACACCACCAGTTTTATCAAGCAAATTTTTATCTGTTATTTCAAATAATATATTTTTTTCACTTGCCAAATTTTTATCTATTTTTGTTATATTAATTTCAAACTCTTCTACATTATTTTTATCTAATACAGTTCTAATTGAGGCTTTTCCTAATTTTATTTCATCAACATCTGCAACATCAATTAATTCTTTATTTGGTAATTGATCTGTATAACTACCAAATATTCCGGATGATGTGTTTTCCCTTATATTACCAAATACTTCTTCGGGATAATATTTTGCATTTTTTTCTCCAGGATTTCCTCTGCTACTTTTATCTATATCGGATACTTCAGATTTATATATTTTACCATCTTTTATATCTAATTTTTTACCAGAATTATTTTCTGTTATCTCGTGTCCTAATGCACCGTAAAGCTTTGTTTGAGGGTCAATAAATGTAAGTGTTCCTATTCCATTTATTGAATCTTTAACATATAATCCTGTTCTATAAACTCCATCATTTTGTTTAACTAATTTTAAATTAGAAGAATATTCCATATTATCTCTCATGTAGGTAATTTTTATATTACTTTTATCTTCTATAGATTCAATTTTTGAAACCATATCTTGGATGTTTTCTACTTTATTATCATTTATTTTTGTAATAATATCTCCAGCTTTTAAATTTGCTTCTTTTCCAGGATATGAATCATTAACTTTGTATAGTCCAACAATAATAATTCCTTTGGTATTTACTTGTATTCCAATATTTTCACCACCAGGTATAACTTTTGATGAATAAGCGAACACATTTTGGGGAATAATAACTAATAAAGATATAGTACTTACAATTACGATATTTTTAAATTTTTTAAAAATTTTAAACATCTCCTTTTTTAAAATTATCAGGCTACATTATTATTATGCTTTGATTTCTTTTAATTATATGTGAAAAAAAATACCAAAAATGGTATTTTATATCTTATTATTATCTTTATTTTGTCTGTATATTTTCATTTTTGATATAAATAGCGTATTCCTCTAAAACTTGACATAAATCTATTTGTTTTATATAATAAACACATTATTTTAAAAGATTTTTAGGGGGTAGTAATATTATGAGTGAATATTTAACAATTACTCAAAGAAACAAACTTATTAATGAATTAAAACAACTAGAAGAAAAATTTAAAAAAACTTCAAGTAGTAGTGATAAGATGGATATATTATATGACATTAAATCATATCAACAAATACTAAATAATGTATTTCCTGAATACAAAAGTAAAATAAATAAAACTTCAAAAGATTCAAAATTATTAAAAAAACACGCAAATGATTCTATTTTAATAGAAATTAAGGAATTAAAAAGTGAATTAAATACATATAAAGAACTATGTAAGAATATCAACAATATTTTTAAAAGTAATAAAAACTTTAAATATAAATTTGAAAAAAATAAAAATTTAACAAAATCAAATTTGTTAATATTTAAAGAGCTTATCAAAAATTATTTTCCAGAGGATTTTTCTACTTTTGTTGATAATGAAATTAAAGATGAAAGACTAATTTTAACTAATTATTATGCTGATTGTGGTACTTGTTTTCCAATAATGTCTTTAGATGAAGATTTTAGTTATTATTTATGTGAGATTTCTAATGGTTTAACTATCTATGATTTTTTTACCATAATTCACGAACTTGTACATGGATATATTTTTTATTCAAAAGACTATTATAGTACAATATATGAGGAAGTATATTCTCACTTTTATGAAATGAGATTAAGCAATATAATATCAAACAAATATGGTTTAACTAAAGATGAAAAAAATCATGATATTTATTATTTAGATAATACTTTAAGTTGTAATGAATCATTATATGAAAATTTAAATTATATAAAGAAATTATATAGATTTGAAAATATATCAAGAAAATTTGAATTAGAATATAACGATGAAGCTCATATATATCTTATAGCATATATATTAGGTTTAAAATTGTACTATCAAGATTTAGAAGATAGCGAACTTGCTCATTACAATATAAATAAAATGTATGATGAAGATTATAATAGACTTTCTGATATTAATAAATTAGAACATATATCACTAGAAGAAATTGTGAGTGGAGATCCTGTTAAAAAATTTATTAAAGAAGCAAACGAAAAATGGACAAGTAATAAAAAATAATATATAATTAGTACGGTGAATTTTATGAAAAAAGTTATTGTTGGAATGAGTGGGGGAGTAGATTCTTCAGTTGCTGCAATTATTTTAAAAAATCAAGGATATGATGTTGAAGGATTATTTATGAGAAATTGGGATAGTTTAGTAAACAATGATATTTTAGGTAATCCTGATTTAGAAAATAACGACATATGTCCTCAAGAAAAAGATTACAATGA
>CANRCS010000099.1 GCA_947629195.1 uncultured Bacilli bacterium
GCAAGTGTTTCTTTAGCAATAAATTCATAATATTCATTTACAGATTTTTCTACTAATTTATCACCATCATAGAATATATTAATTCTATCCATAACTTCAAAATTATTATTTTTTCTTAAATTTTGTATTTTAGATACAAATTCACGAGCAATACCTTCACTTATTAATTCATCAGTTAATGACATATTCAAAATTATAAATTTATTACTTTCCATTTGAACATTAAATCCTTCTTTAGAACTAATTCTAATATCAACCATATCTTTATCAATATTATAATCTGTTCCATCAACATTTATAGTTATTTCCTTATCATTTTCTAAATCGTTAATTTGTTCAGTATTAAGTTTTAATAATGCTTCTGAATATAATTTTATTTTAGATCCAAACATTGGACCAGCTTTTTTAAAGTTAGGTTTTACTTCGTAATTCATAAATTCAGATAAATTATTTTCAAAAACAACTTTTTTAACATTTAATTCTTCTTCTATCAATGAAGTTAAATCTCCAATTATATCTTTATATTTACCATCTATTATAGCTTCACTAATAGGTTGTCTAACTTTTATTTTAGCTTCTTCTCTAGCAAATCTACCAAGACTAATTAAATCTCTTACTAAATCCATTCTTTCTTCTATTTCTTCATTTATTAATGATTCATCATATGTTGGATAATCTTGTAAATGTACTGATTCTTCATTTGTTAATTTTTGATACATTTCTTCTGTTATAAATGGAACAATTGGTGCGATTAATTTACAAAGTGAAGTTAAAACTTCATATGTAGTATTATAAACAGCCTTTTTATCATCATCTAATTCACTTGCCCAAAATCTTCTTCTGTTTCTTCTAATATACCAATTAGATAAATCTTCATTAACAAAATTTGTAACATTTCTTACTACATCAGTTAAATTATATTCTTCAAAACTATTAGTAACATTCATAACTAATTTATTATATTTTGATAGTAACCATTTATCTATTAAAGTACGTTTTTCATATTCAACATTAAATGATGTTGGATCTACTCCATCTGTATTTGCATACATTGCAAAGAAATTATATGTATTTTTAAGGGTATTAAAGAATTTAGAATATATTTCTTTTAATCCTTCTTCATCAAATTTAGTAGGAGTCCAAACAGGTGAAACATATGGTAAATACCATCTTAAAGTATCAGCTCCATAGTTTTCAATTAGTTCAAATGGGTCTAAACCATTACCTCTACTCTTGCTCATTTTTTGTCCATACTTATCTAATAACATATCATTTACTAAAACATTTTTATATGGGCTTTTTCCTGTAACAAATGTAGATATTGCAAGTAAACTATAAAACCATCCTCTTGTTTGGTCTACACCTTCTGAAATAAAATCTGCTGGAAATTGATTTTCAAATATTTCTTTATTTTCAAATGGATAATGATATTGAGCAAATGGCATAGAACCTGAATCAAACCAAACATCTATTACATCTTCAACACGACTCATAACTTTACCACATTTTTCACATTTAATATGAACATTATCTACATAAGGTCTATGTAATTCTATATCTTCACTTATATCTTCAATTGCTAAATCTTTAAGTTCCTTTCTTGAACCTACACTTATTTTATGTCCACATTCACATTGCCAAATATTTAATGGTGTTCCCCAATATCTATTACGAGAAATTGCCCAGTCATTTAAGTTTTCTAACCAATTACCAAAACGTTTTTCACCAACATAATCAGGATACCAATTAACATTATTGTTATTTTCTATCATTTTATCTTTATATTTTGTAACTTCTATATACCAACTAGGTTTTGCATAATATAAAAGTGGTGTTTTACATCTCCAACAATGTGGATAATTATGTTTCATTCTTTCTTTTTTAAATAATTTATCATTAGCTTTTAAATATTTAATAACTTCCACATCTGCATCCATAACAAATGTTCCAGTCCATGGTCCTTCTGTATATTTTCCATCTTCTCCTACTGGATTTAAAACAGGTAAATCATATTTTTTACCAACTTCATAGTCATCTTGTCCAAACGCAGGAGCAATATGAACTATACCTGTACCATCTTCCATAGTAACGTAGTCTGCACATGTAACATAAAATGCTTTTTTATCAACTTTAAGGAATGGTAATAATTGTTCATATTCCATATATTCTAAATCTTTACCAGTATATGTTTCTAAAACTTTATATTCATCACCTAAAACCTTTTTAGCCAAAACTTCAGCAACTATAAATTTATAACCTTTACTTTCAACTTTTATATATTTTGCTTTTGGATTAACTGCTAGGGCAACGTTTGAAAGTAATGTCCATGGAGTTGTAGTCCAAACTAGAAAGTATGCATCTTCATCTTTCTTTTTCATAGGAACAATTACTGTATCAACACTTATTTCTTTATATCCTTGAGCAACTTCATGAGATGCAAGTCCTGTACCGCATCTTGTACAAAATGGTAATATTTTATGTCCCTCATATATTAATCCTTCTTTGAAAAATTTATCTAATATCCACCATTCTGTTTCCAAATAATCATTATCATATGTTACATAAGCATTGTCCAAATCTATAAATTGTCCCATTTTTTCTGTATATTCTCTAAATGCATTTTCATTTTTCCATACTGATTCTTTACATTTTTTATTGAAAGGTTCAATACCATATTTTTCAATATCGTTTTTATTTGTAAAACCTAATTCTTTTTCTACTTCTAGTTCTACTGGAAGTCCTTGTGTATCCCATCCTGCTTTTCTTATTACTTTATATCCCTTCATAGTTTTATATTTAGTAAAAGTATCTTTAAGAAGTTTTGCTAACATATGATGAAGTCCTGGCATACCATTTGCTGTTGCAGGTCCATCATAGAATACAAAAGACTCATTATTTTCTCTATTTTTTATACTTTTATTTAGAATATCGATTTCTTTCCAATGTTTTGAAATCTTGTCTTCCACTCTACTTGTTTTGTCATTATCTAACATTTTAAATTTTTCCATCTTATATTCCTCTTTCCTATTGTATAAAATAAAAAAACGTCCCTAAATTTAAGGACGAAATAACCGCGATACCACCTTAGTTTGTATATTAAATATACACACTTGAAATTTTAACCCATTATAGGGTTCTTTGCTTATCACAAAGAAACATCAGGAGTGATCTATATCTTAACTCTAATTATAGGCTTACACCAAAACCCTACTCGCTTTAATTTTATTAAGATACCGTCTCCATCATTTGTTTTACATATCTATATTATCAATATCTTCAATAATTTGTAATTGTTGTTCTACAATATTTTTAATTCTAGTTTTAAATATTTGAATATTTTTCTTTAATATAGCTGATTCTGATTCAACTTTAGAAGCTCTACTTAATGCATCGTTTACAATCTTATTTGCGTTTTTCTTAGCATCATTAATTATATTTTCACTTTCAATACGTGCCATCCTCTTCATTTGTTCGGAAGTTTCTTGTGCCATTAGGATAGATTTGTTTAATGTTTCTTCCATATTCTTATATTTTGAAAGTGTCGTATTTAACGCTTGTATTTGCATATCTTT
The DNA here is from genome assembly GCA_947629195.1 of uncultured Bacilli bacterium. Taxonomy (GTDB): domain Bacteria; phylum Bacillota_I; class Bacilli_A; order RF39; family UBA660; genus JAFSEX01. The sequence goes on from CANRCS010000099.1 coordinate 3,573, forward strand.
TTCTTTAATTTGAGCAACCATCTTTTCTACTTGGTCTATAACTTCACTAACGAATGCATTAACTTCTTCTCGATTATAGCCACGAATGGAGCGTTTAAATTTTTTCATATTTCCACCTCGACTACGCCTAATATTTTAACATTTAATAACTATAAAATCAACTATATTTTACCATTCAAAATCAAAATCTTTATTTTGTTTCTTTTTATTGTTCTTTTCTTCTTTATCTTCGTTATCATTTTCTTCTGTTATTTTACCTTCGATGTTTATATTTTTAGGAGTACATAAAAATATTCCTGTTCCTAATTTTTGTAAATCTCCTCCAATTGCATACACAGTTCCACTTAAAAAATCTACAATTCTTTTACCTTGGTCTGGTGTAACTCTTTTTAAATTAACTACTACGGAATTTCTTTTCTTTAAATGATCCGCAATTTGTTGAGATTCTGAATATGCACGTGGTTCTAATAAAATCATTTTATTACCATTACTTGCAATATTATTAAGAGTTTCCTCTGCATCAGCATAATATTCATCTTCTACCGTTTGATTAGGATTTTCTTCTTCTCCTGTTAAAAATTTTTTAAACTTATCTAATGCCATAAGTTTTCCCTCCTATCCCATACTATAATTAATTCTATCATAGAATCCGTTAAATTTAAAGTATAA
>CANRCS010000100.1 GCA_947629195.1 uncultured Bacilli bacterium
TATAATAAGTATAGCATTTACCCCCCCCGAGTCAAGATGAAGTTTTCCACAACCTCAAAAAATTTTTGATGCTTCAAATTTTTTGCACTTTATTTTATACTGATTTTGTTTATTTGAAGTGTGAGTCCATGATAAATTCTTGGTGCGTCTAAAGCAAGCAATCACAAGGGATTGCTTGCTTAATAAGCATAACAAATTATTTATGACTACTATCAATGGATATTTCTTGTCATAAAATTTTGGTTAAATTATTTTGCAAATCTACACAAAACAAAAAAATAGAAAGCATTTCCTATTTTTTTATAAAAATTCTTTTAAACTAGCTACTGAATCTTCTTGAAATTCTAAAAAACTTTTAGCAAATTTTAATTGCTTTTTATCTACTTCTTTTTCATAGTTAGTAATTTTCTTTTCCATATCTAAACTACCCATAGATATTCCTTGTATTAGCATTTCTGCAATACTTGAATCACTATTATCACTTTTAACTTCTTTTTTTATACCCATACTTGCGCCCATTTTACTCATTTTATTGTTTGGTTCTATGTTTTGTTTATGTTTTAATAAATATTCTTTAGTTTTTTTATAAAATGTTTCGTATTGGTGTAATATATCTTCAACTAACTTCTTTATTTTATTATCTTTTTCTTTTAAATCATCTAATAATTTTGAAATAGTAAATAATGCCATATCACAATCTTTAAAGATATGCTTATATAATTCTATATTCTCATTCATATTATTCCTCCTAATCTTATTATGGAAGAAATAATATTTTATATACAAATTATTTTTTATGTTTTGAAATACCTAGTTCTATTAGAGTATCGATTAATACATCATATTTTATACCAATATCTTCAATTAATAATGGATACATACTAATATTTGTAAATCCAGGCATAGTATTTATTTCATTAAAGTATATATTGTTGGTTTCATTTTGTATAAAAAAATCTAATCTTGATAATCCGCTACATCCTAAATATTTATAAATTTTATTTGCATATTCCTTAATTTTTTGTTCTATTTCTTCTTTTAACATAACAGGAACTTTTACGATTGATTTATCAGATTTATATTTTGCATCATAACTATAAAAATCATCTCCTGCGATTATTTCACCAATATTACTTATAATAATATCATCATTACCTAATATACCTATTTCTACTTCTCTACCCCTAATATATTCTTCAATTACAATTTTATCATCATATTTAAATGCTTCTTCTATAAATTTTTTTACTTCTCTTTCATGATATATTTTATTTATACCAATACTGCTCCCACCATTTGCAGGTTTTATGAAACATGGATATCCAATATTTTCTTTAATATTTACTAACGTAGTATTTAAATCAAAATCATTTTTATTAATTATAATATATTTTGCCTGTGGTATATCTATTTTATCTAATATTATTTTAGTTAAAGATTTATCCATACATATTGAACTACAAGTAGTATCACATCCAACATACTTAACATCTAACATTTCAAATAATCCTTGTATTTTTCCATCTTCACCATACATACCGTGTAATATAGGAAATACAATATCAGCCATAGTTAAAATTTTAAAGTCTTTTAATTCTATTAAATTAGATAATCTATTTATATTATTACATAACAACCATTTACCAGATTTATCAATATAAACTAACTTTATATTGTATTTTTCTTTATTAATGTATTTTACAATACTTCTAGCAGATTCAATTGATACATCATGTTCACTACTTTTTCCACCAAATATAATTACTAAATTTTTCATTAAAAAACCAACTCCTATCCTAATATATTCTATAAATAAGAATTGGTTAAAATAACTTATAATATTGTAATTGTATTTGCTATTATTTGTAGTTTATCATTTCTTTTGTCTACCCTACCATTTACATTTATTAATGTATTTGCTTCGATATCTTTATATATGTCATAAGTTTTTGGAAATAATGTTAAATCTATACTATTATATTCATCGCTACATTTATAAAATGCCATTTTATCTTTCTTTTTAGTCTCAATTTCTTTTATATCATCGATCATTAACATTATTGAAATATTTTTATCAATAAATCTATTTAACATATTAATATTAATACTTTTATCATTTTTAAATTTACTTAATGGATGAGTTGATAAATAGAATCCATATACACTCAACTCTTTTCTCATTAACTCTTCTTCACTATATTCATCTAACATTTCAAACTCTGGCTTTTCTATTAGACTATCATCTAAATCATGAGCTAATTCAGCATAATTAATAGCTAAATCAATGGAATTTATAAGTGTATGATTATTTATTCCAAATTCCGTAAAACATCCAGCATTTATTAGATTTTCTAAGACTTTTTTATTGACACTTTTAGAATATGTTCTTTTAACAAAATCCATAAAATCTTTAAACTCTCCATTTTCTCTTTCTTTAATTATTTCATTGGAAACCATTACACCAATCTCTTTAATCATAGATAATGGACATAATATTCCATCATTACATGGTATATATTTATTTGTAGATTTATTAATATTAGGTTTTAAAATTTTTATTTTGTTTAACTTAGCTTCTAACATATAATCTTTTGTTTTAACTTCACTACCAATTACATTATTAAGTAAATTGCATATGAAATATTTTGGATAGTGTGCTTTTAAATATGCCATTTGATATGAAATCATTGAATATGCAACAGAGTGTGATTTATTAAATCCGTAGTTAGCAAATTTCATAATTAATTCATATACATTTTGTGCTAAAGATTCTTCATACCCCTTTTTAATAGCATTACTAACAAATTTTTCTCTTTCCTTATTCATTATTTCAATTTTTTTCTTTGAGATTGCACGTCTTAAAATATCAGCTTCTCCTAATGAGTAATCAGCCATGATGTTTGCTACTTGCATGATTTGTTCTTGATATATCATTATTCCATAAGTAGATTTTAAAATTGGTTTTAAATCTTCATGTATATAATCAATTTTTTCTTTTCCATCTTTACGTCTAATATACGTTGGAATATTTTCCATAGGACCTGGCCTAAAAAGTGCGATTGCGGCGACTATATCATCAAACGATGTAATTTTTAATTTTCTAAGTAAGTTTTTCATCCCACCAGATTCAAATTGAAAAATTCCTTCTGTATTTACTGTATAGAATATTCCTAATGTCTTTTTATCATTTAAATCAATAGAATTTAAATCTATATGTACATTTTCCATGTCTTCAATAGATTTACAAACTTCACTAATAATAGTTAAATTTTTAAGTCCTAAAAAGTCCATTTTTAATAATCCTAAATCTTCTAAGTATTCTTTCGTAAATCCTGTCAAATATGTATTTGTAGTATTCTTGACAAGTGGTATCAAATCATCAAGTTCAAAATTTGACATTACAACTCCTGCTGCATGTATACTTGAATGTCTTTTTAATCCTTCCAAATGTATACTAATATCATATAATTTTTTTAAATCATTATTAGAGTTAACAAAATTTTTAAAATCTATATTTTTATCATATATTTCAGTTAGTGTTTCATTATTAATAAATCGAGCTAATCTATCTACCATTTTTCCTGATAAATCAAGTACACGAGCAACATCACGAATTACTTGTTTTGCTCCTAATGTTCCAAATGTTATGATATTTGCGGCATTTTTAATTCCATATTTATTTATACAGTATTCAACTACTTCATCTCTTTTATCAAATTGAAAATCAATATCAATATCAGGCATTGTAACACGTTCTGGATTTAAGAAACGTTCAAATAGTAAATCATATTTAATAGGGTCTATATCTGTTATACCAAGACTATACGATACTAAACTACCTGCAGCAGAACCTCTACCAGGACCTACTAATATATCATGACTTTTAGAATATTTTACATAATCATATACAATTAAAAAATAATTACAAAATCCCATATTGTTAATAATTTCAAGTTCATATTTTAAACGAGTAGCATAATTTTTTGGAACATTATTATTTAATCTTTTTTTAAGTCCTAAAACACATAATTTAGTTAAATAATTATATTCATCATTTTGAGTTCTATATTGTGGTAAAAATGCTTTGTTACTTTTTTCAAATTTCACATTACACATATCACTAATAATATTAGTATTTTTAATATCTTTTGTAATACTACTAAC
>CANRCS010000101.1 GCA_947629195.1 uncultured Bacilli bacterium
TTGTAGGAATATTAATATCATTAATAAAATATATTATATAACATATATATTAATTGAGTGTGATTTAATGACAAAATTATATGCACATAGAGGATTATCAGATGTGTATCCTGAAAATTCTTATATGGCAATAAAAGAAGTATTAAAATATGATTATATTTATGGTATAGAAATAGATGTTAGAATGACAAAAGATAATAAATTTGTAGTATTACATGATGAGGATATAACATTGGTATCTAATGGTACTGGTAACGTTTGGGATTTTACTTTAGATGAATTATATGAATATGACTTTTGTTCAAATTCTATGGAAATTAAAAAAGAATATTTAACATCGTTTTTTAAAAAAGATGGAACTAAGATAAGGAAAAGATTAAAGAAATTAAAAGATGAAAAAAGTAAAATTTTAACTTTAGAAACTGTATTAATGTTAATAAGAGATAAACAATTATTAATTGAGATAAAGTATGAAAAAAATCATTTTAATTTAGATAAGTTTTATAAATTGATTAAAAAATATAATAATAAAAATATATCAATACAAAGTTTTGATAAAGATGTTATTAAATATTTAAAAAGTTTAGATAGTACTTTAGATGTTGGTATACTAACAAGTGGTATTAATGTAGAAAATAAGTTATCACAAAATATTAACTTTATATCTATTGATAAATTTACAGTAACTAATGATATTGTAAATAATGTTATTAGTGATAAAAAAGGTATTAATATATGGACTATAAATAATTATAAAGACATTAAAAATATAAAAAAGAAATTAAAAAATAATATTAATAATGTAAGTTTGATATGTAATAATATTGATATTATAAAAAAATATATTGATAGTGAATAAAATTTTTAATATGGAACATAATTTAAATAGATATTTGCATAGTATTCACATGAAAATGCTTGAAAGCGTTTTCTTTTTGTTTTAAAATAGTATTGGAGATGATATAAATGGACGATTGTATTTTTTGTAAAATTATTAAAGGAGAAATTCCATCATACACTATTTATGAAGATGATATTGTTAAAGTTTTTTTAGATATTAATCCAAATACTAATGGGCACATGCTTATAATACCTAAGAAACATTTTTTAGATATTAATGATATCGACGAAGAAACAAGGATGCATATTTTTAAAATTCAAAAACAAATGTATAAATTAGTAGAAGAAAAACTTGATGCGATTGGATGTACTTTTGCTCAAAATAATGGTATTGCTCAAGATGTTAAACATTATCACATGCATTTAATGCCAAGATATCAAAATGATGGATGGAAAAATGTATATGATAAATCGCATATTAAAAATGTGGAAGAAATATATGAAAAGTTAAAGTAAAAAATAATGGGATACCCCATTATTTTTTAGTTAACTCCGAAGAATGCTGAACCAAGTATGATTGCTAAAAGAACATATAAAACAATTATAATAACAAATCCGTAATTATTGTTATTGTTTGTATTGCAAGGATTTTGTCCGCAAGCCATTTATAACACCCCCTCTATTAAATAAAAGCTCCTAGTATGATTACTAATAAGATAAATAATACTAAAACTATTGCTGCACTAGAAACATATGATTGCCCCATATTTCACTCCTCCTTTTTTTCTTATTCACAGTATTTTATACAAAAACTGCAATAAGTGTGATTAGTTAAATATAATTTATTGTTTTTTTTTTTGTATTTTGTTATGATATAAGTGTTACTTTGAAAGGAGAATGGACATGAAGAAAAAAGTAATGTTATTATCATGTTTCACATTATTATTTGTTTGTGGATGTGGAAAAGTACCTGTACTTAAAAATGGTGAAGAAGTTTTCGTAGAAATTGATGGAAAAAATATAAGCGCTAACGATATTTATGATGAGTTAAAAGATACATACGGAAATTCAGTTATGATTGAATTAGTAGATAAAGTATTATTGGAAAAGAAATATCCAGATAGTGATGAAATAACTGATTATGTAGATTCTCAAATTAGTAGTTATATTCAACAATATGGTGAAGACGGATTTAAGAGTGCACTAGAACAATCTAATATGACAGAAGATGATTTAAGAGAACAAATTTCACTAGACTACAGAAGAACATTAGCAACTAAAGATTATATAGCAGATACTATAACTGATGATGAAATTAACAAATATTATGAAGAAGATGTAAGAGGAGATATTAAAGCAAGTCATATTTTAATTAAACCTGATTCTACTGATGATGCAACTGAAGAAGAAAAAACTAAAGCTGAAGAAGAAGCAAAGAAAAAAGCTGAAGAAATTATTACTAAACTTAAAAATGGTGAAAAATTTGAAGATTTAGCTAAAGAATATTCTGAAGATGATGGAACTAAAGAAAACGGTGGAGATTTAGGATATTTCCCTAAAGGACAAATGGTTGATGAATTTGAAGATGCCGTAGTTAAATTAAAAGTTGACGAATATACTAAAGAACCTGTTAAATCAACTTATGGATACCATATAATTTTAAAAACTGGTGAAAAAGAAAAACCAGAATTAAAGAGTGTAAAAGATGAAATAATCGATTCATTAGTAAGTAAAAAATTATCAGATGATGCAACATTACAATATAAAGCTTTATATGAAATAAGAAAAAAAGCAGGACTAGAAATACATGATGATGGTATAAAGAGTCAATATGAAAAATATATGGATAATTTGATGAATCCAAGTAATTAATATATAAAATAAACTATTTCAAAGTTAAGTTAAATTTTGAAATAGTTTTTGTTTTGAAATATTTTTAAAAAATGTATATTAAAAACGTTAAAAAATGTATACTAAATTAATTAAAAAATGTATATTAATATTGATAATATACAAAATATATAGTAAAATATAAGTGAGAGGAGATTAGAAAATGTCTTTAAGAAAAAAGGAATATATCGATAGATTGGTAGATAAAAAAATAAAAGAATATTTAGAAATTTTTGGAGCAGTTAGTATTGAAGGTCCAAAATGGTGTGGAAAAACATGGGCATCATTAAATCATGCAAATAGTGTAGTTCTTTTAGATGAAGATAGTGTTAAAGAAAAAGCTAAATTAAGTTTAGATTTAATTTTGGAAGAAGAAAGACCAGAATTAATTGATGAGTGGAATTTAATTCCCGAAGTATGGGATGCTGTTAGAAGAAAATGTGATGACACTACTAAAAAAGGAAATTATATATTAACATGTTCTACTAAATTGACAGATGAAGAGCAAAAAGAAAAAATTCACCATTCTGGAGCAGGTAGAATAGGAAAAATTCAAATGCATACTATGAGTTTATATGAATCAGGTGATTCAACAGGGAAAGTGTCCATTCGCGATATGCTAAATGGTACTCTTAAAAATGGATTAAATGACAAAATTACATTGCAAGAATTAGCAAATTTAATAATTCGAGGTGGTTGGCCATCAAACATTAATACTCCAACAGATAAAATTGGGATAATTCCTAAAAGTTATATAGAAGCAGTTTTAGACAAATATATTCATGATGACAGGAAAAGAGATAAGAATAAAATGTTAATGTTATTAAAAAGTTTAGCTAGAAATGAATCAACGATTGTGAGTAAAAAAACATTATTAAATGATATAGAACAATTTAATAATGAAAATGAAATTATTGAAAGTAGAATCACAATTGATGATTATCTTGATGTTTTAAATAGACTTCATATAACTGATAATCAAAATGCATATAGTGAAAATTACAGATCTCCAAATAGGATAGGAAAATCAGTTAAAAGACATTTTACGGACCCATCATTAGCGTGCAGTTGCCTTGATTTAACAAGGGATAAACTAATAAATGATCCAAGAACATTTGGATTTATGTTCGAATCATTAGTTGAAAGAGATTTAAAAATATATATGGAATATTTAAATGGTAAACTATATCATTTTAGAGATAATGTTACAGGATTAGAAGCAGATGCAATACTAGAATTCAGTGATGGTGAATATGCAGCAGTAGAAATAAAATTAGGATATAAAGATGTAGAAAATGCAAAAAAGAATTTATTAAATTTATATAATAATATGATTAAGAAACCAAAATTTATGTGTATTATAGTTGGATTTACTGATGTTATCGCAA
>CANRCS010000102.1 GCA_947629195.1 uncultured Bacilli bacterium
ATTTTGTAATGTAATGATATGTTTTGTCGCATCAATTGACAACATATTGTAAGTAAATGCTATACTAATAATGTAAGATGTATAGGATATTTTATTGGAAAGAGGAGAGATATGAAAAGTTTAAAAGGAATAATGTATTTTGCTATTGCTATGGCAATATTATCAATTCCACTAGTTTGTAAAGCAGAAGAGTTACCATGTACAAACATCACAAGTGCAGAAGATTTAGAACAAGCATTAACTAATAATTCATGTCCAGTTATCACTTTAGATGATGATATTGAAACATCTAAACATTTAGAAGTATCAAGAAATGTAACAATAGATGGGCAAGGACATACTATTAAAGGTTCTAATGAATGGTATAATAGTTCAGGATTAAGAGGTGACCAATCTATTATTACATCAATTGGACCAGGTGGGAATTTGACTTTAACTAACCTTAATTTAACACATGGTCCAAAACAAGGAGCTCAAGCTTTTGGTGGTGGAATTCTTACTTTAAATGGTGTAACAATATCAGATTGTAAATATTCTGGATTAATATCTAATGGAGCAACTATTATTATTAAAGATGTTACTCTAAATACTACATATGGTATAGAAGTTGGAATATCTGAAGATTCTCAAAGAAATGGTGGAACTACTCCAGAAATTATTATGGATGGTAAGATAGAATCAACTGCAGATTATATTTTATATATGGATAATGGGACATCTTCAGACTTAAAAATCAAAAATGAAGAAGGAACAGAAAATTATATATATGCATATGGTAATAAAGTAGTTATTACTAATAAAAATAATACAATTCTTTATGAAAGCGCACCTATTACTTCTTCAAATAGTATAGAATCAGATGGGACTGAAAATATTAAAATCCATATAGTAACAATTGAATATGGAGATAATTCTGAACAAATAGCTGTACCTGTAAATGAAACACTATCAGATATAGATTTAGAACGTATTAAAAATGCTTTTGAAGGAATGGAATTTATTAATTTTAAAAAAGACAATGGAGAAATATTTGATGAGACAACTCCAATTACTAGTGATATAACATTAATTGCTCAATATAAAGAAATAGTTATGGAACCTACAACTCCAAATACACCACAAACATTTGATGGAATTACTTCGATAATAGTTTTAGGATTTATAAGTATAATTGGAATTTTAATAGGTACAAGATATTTAAGAAAATCAAATTAGTAAAGTTCTCGCTAATTAGTGAGATCTTTACTTTTTAAGTTTAATTGTATATAATTTTTTGTGGTGAAGTTTATGATATATTTAGATTATTCTGCAACTACTCCTATAAATGATGAAGTATTAGATACTTATATTAATGTCAGTAAAAATTTTATAGGAAATGCAAACTCAATTCATAAATTAGGAATTAAAAGCAAATCTTTAATGGATAGTGCAACTAAACAAATATGTGATTTATTAAAATTAAAAAATCATGAAGTAATATATACAAGTGGTGCGACCGAATCTAATAATCTTGCAATAAAGGGTGTATGTAATCAATACAAGAATAGAGGAAAACATATCATAACAACAAATTTAGAACATTCCTCAGTTAGTAATACTATTAAATATATGGAAAGTATTGGTTATGAAGTCTCTTATGTAAATTTAGATGATAATGGACTTATAGATATTAATAACCTAAAAAGTTTAATAAGAGATGATACAATTTTAGTTAGTATTTGTTATGTAAATAGTGAAGTTGGAATAAAACAAAATATAAATGAAATAGGTAAATTACTTAAAAATTATCCAAAATTATTCTTCCATGTTGATGGAACACAAGCAATAGGTAAAATAAATATCAATTTAGATAATATTGATTTATTTAGTTTTTCTGCTCATAAAATATATGGACCAAAAGGAATAGGATGTTTAATTAAGAAAGATAACATAAGATTAGTACCATTATTACATGGTGGTAAAAGTGATAGTAAATATAGAAGTGGGACACCTGCACTACCACTTATTGTATCTTCATCTAAAGCTTTAAGATTAGAACTTTCAAATATTGATGAAAAATATAAATATGTAGAAAAATTAAATTTAAAAATTTTAGAAAATTTAAAACAATTTAAAAATATAAAAATTAATAGTAATAAATATTCAATACCACATATTTTAAATATAAGTTTAATAAATATAAGATCTGAAACATTTATTCATGCAATGGAAGAAAATGATATATATATTTCTACTAAAAGTGCTTGTTCTAATCCAAATGAACCATCTAAAACTTTAATTTCACTAAATAAAGATAAAAGTGTAAGTACTACATCAATTAGAATAAGTATTTCACATATAACAACTGAAAAAGAAATAGATGAATTTAATAAAATATTTAATGAAGTGTATAAAAATTTGAGTAATATTAGAGGTGCGTAATGGAAAAATTAATAATGATAAAATATGGTGAACTTACTACTAAAAAGGGAAATAGAGAAAATTTTATTAGTTGTTTAATAAATAATATACATAACAAATTAAATGGAATAGATTATAAAATAATAAAAGATAGATCAAGAATGTATATTAAATCTTCAAATATTGATGAAATTGTAGATAAACTTAAAAATATATTTGGAGTACATGGTATAGTAATTGCATATAAAATTAATACTAATAATATAGAAGATATTAAAAAATCTAGTTTAGAAATTTTAAGTTATAAAAATTTTAAAACTTTTAAAGTTAAAACAAATCGTGCCTTAAAAGATTATCCACTTGATAGTATGGAAATATCTAGAGTAGTGGGTGGATATATTCTAGCTAACTTAAAAGATATAAGTGTAGATGTACATAATCCTGATGAGGTATTAAATATAGACTTAAGAAGTGAAGGATGTTTTATCTACACAAATGAAATTGAGGGAAGTGGTGGATATCCTGTTGGAATACAAGGAAAAGGACTACTTATGCTTAGTGGTGGAATTGATTCACCTGTAGCAGGATACTTATCGCTAAAAAGAGGTATTAGTATAGAATGCTTATATTTTGAATCTCCTCCACATACATCATTAGAAGCTAAAAATAAGGTGTTAGAATTAGTTAAAATATTATGTAAATATACTAATAAAATAAAAATTCATATAGTACCATTTACTAAAATTCAAGAAGAAATTTATAAAAATAACGCATCTAATTATATGATAACCATTATGAGAAGAATGATGTATAGAATATCAGAAGAAGTTGCTAAAAAAAATGACATAAAAGTAATTATAAATGGTGAAAGTATTGGACAAGTAGCAAGTCAAACATTAGAAAGTATGAGTGTAATTAATAATGTTACAAATATGCCTGTAATAAGACCAGTTGCATGTTTAGATAAATTAGAAATAATTGATATTTCAAAAAAAATTGGAACTTATGAAACAAGTATTTTACCATACGAAGATTGTTGTACAATTTTTTTACCTAAACATCCAATAATTAAACCAGTCTTAGAAAAATGTATAGATATTGAAAATAGATTTGATTATAAAAGTTTAATAGAAGATGCAATAAATAATATTGAAACAATAACTATAAGTGAAAAAGATAAAAATGAATTTTTAGAATTGCTATAAATTACCAGGGGAAAAAATGTATGTTTTGACAAAATTTTCACACTCTATTAGTGTAGGAGGTGAAAACGATGAATCACAACAGCAGCAATACTAATAAATTAGTTGTACCTGGAGCAAAACAAGCTATCGAAAAAATGAAATATGAAATAGCTAACGAATTTGGTGTAAATTTAGGACCAGATGCTACTTCAAGAGCTAACGGATCTGTAGGTGGTGAAATCACTAAAAGATTAGTTCAAATGGGACAACAACAAATTTCAGGAAGTTATAATAACCAATCTAAATAGTAAACTATTATAAGTTAAGATAATAGTTAAAAGGTACGATGGATTATGTCGTACCTTTTTGGGTGTTGTAAATTTTTTAGATAAATTAATTTTCAAAAAGTCAAAATAAAGTGCAAAAATTTGCACCACAAAAAAATTTTTTTGAG
>CANRCS010000103.1 GCA_947629195.1 uncultured Bacilli bacterium
TTTCATGGGGTGGTATGGAATTAACTTATGATAATTTTTATAAATATATATATAAAAATGGAATACCATTTATATTTTCATTATTCTTTATAGGTGTTGGAATATATTGTTGGACATTTGTATTTTCAAAAGATAAAGAAGATATATTATATTTAAAAAATTATGAAGATAATGATTGTATCTTTATAGATAAAAAAGGAAAAGTTTATAGATATTATCCAAAAGATTTTGAAGTTGGAAAGTTTTATAAAGTTTTAAGACGTCGTAGTCAACTTGTTAAAGTAATAGGAAAAACAGATAAAAAGTTTGAAATTTTAAAACCTAAAGAAAGTTTTTGGTTAAATATGTATACTCCATTTGGAAACTTTAAAAATATAATGTTACTTCCAATAATTTATGTTGTAGCTCTTCCTGGTTTTTTAAGTTTTATTATGTCTAAAGGGTTTCAAAAAATATTTGGCATTATTTTTATGGCAGTACCAATATTTTTAATAGTGTATGATATTGTATATAAAATTAAGAAAAACAAAATTTCAAATAAGATAGAGCAAATTAAAGATAAAAATATAAAGGATGAGGAACTATCAAATATTGATGAGTCAGAAGAACTCTTAGAAATGAAAACTAAGTCATTAAATATTGGAACACTATTTTATAATGGATTTCAAATTTTTGTAGGATGCGTTCTTGTAATATTCTTATTGTGGGTATTCTTAAAAGGAGCAGATACTATAACTAAAATTATAATTTTACCATTTTTAATTTGTGGATGTGCAGCATTAGCTCAAATAATTTTTAGAACTTTAAATATGACTAAATATGTTCTTCTTATGAATAAATTATATATTGTAGGTTTCTTATTATACTGGTTTGGTTTCTTATGTGTTTGGATATTTTATGGTATAAAAAGCAAAGAATATTGGATGTTAATATTTTCTATACCATTTTTGATAGCAGGTATATTTGTAGCATATAATAATTTATTTAAAAAGAAAAAATAATCTAGGAGGTGAGTTTAATGCCTAATTGGACACATGAACAACAACAAGCGATTGAAACAGATGGAAAAAATATAATAGTTAGTGCAGGAGCAGGTAGTGGGAAAACTGCAGTTTTAAGTGCGCGTGTCTTAAGAAAATTAAAAAGTAAAGTAAATATTAATGAACTTCTAGTATTAACATTTACTAAAGCAGCAGCCCATGAAATGAAAGAAAGAATTAGAGCTGAAATAAAAAAAGAAAAACAATTACATAATCAATTAGATATGATTGATGCAGCATACATAACAACTTTTGATAGTTATGCACTATCTGTTGTTAAAAAATATCATTACTTACTTAATGTTTCTAGTGATGTTTCAATATGTGAAGCTAGTATAATTTCTTTAAAAAAAGAAGAAATAATCGATAAAATATTTGAAGAATTATATGAATTAGAGGATAAGAATTTTTTAAAACTTATAAATGATTTTTGTACTAAAGATGATAATGAGATTAAAAATTATATAATATCAATAAGTAATAAACTTGACTTAAAATATGATAAAACCATATATTTAAAAAATTATATAGAAAATAACTTTAATGATAAAAAAATAGATAATGATATTAACTTATACCTAAAAATTATACTTGACAAAATTAATCTTACAAAAGAAGAAATAAAAAGATTAGATATATATGTATCAAGTGATTACTATGATAAAGTATTAGAAGAATTAGGATCATTATTAAATAGTAGAACATATCAAGAAGTTAAAAGTAATTTAGATGTAAAATTACCAACACTTCCAAGAAATTGTGATGAAATAGTTAAAAAAATTAAAGAAGGAATTTCTAAAAACATTAAAGAACTTAAAGAACTTTGTGTATATATAGATAATGATGACATAAAACAAACAATTTTAAGTACAAAATCATATATTCAAATAATTTGTAATATAATTTTAGAATTAGATAATAGAATAAATAAATTTAAAGATGAAAATGATATATTTGAATTCAATGATATCGCAAAAATGGCAATTAGAATATTAAAAGAAAATGAAGAAGTAAGATGTGAATTAAAATATTATTTCAATGAAATATTAGTTGATGAATACCAAGATACTAATGATTTACAAGAAGAGTTTATTTCTCTAATATCTAATAATAATGTCTATATGGTAGGGGATATAAAACAATCTATTTATAGATTTAGAAATGCAAACCCATATATATTCAAAAATAAATATGATAATTATAGTAAAAATAATGGTGGAATTAAAATAGATTTAAATAAAAACTTTAGGTCTAGAAAAGAAGTATTAGATAATATTAATACAATTTTTAATATTATTATGGATGATTTAATTGGTGGTGCGAAATATAGAGCTACCCATCAAATGGTTTTTGGTAATTTAACTTATGAAAATGAAGGTATGACAAATCAAAATAACAATTTTGAAATATATAATTACGAATATGATAAAACATTAGGATATGAAAAACCAGAAATTGAAGCTTTCATTATAGCAACTGATATTAAGAAAAAAATAGATAATAATTATCAAGTATTTGATAAAGATGAAAAAATTAATAGAAATATTAACTATAGTGATTTTGTTATATTGATGGATAGAACAACTAATTTTGATTTATATAAAAAGATATTTGAATATTTAAATATACCACTTAATGTATATAAAGATGACATAATAAATAATGGTGTTGATATATATGTTATTAGAAATATTTTAAAAATAATTAATAAAGTTAAAAATAAAGTATTCGATGAAGAATTTAAATACTGCTTTATGAGTATTGCTCGTAGTTTCTTATTTGATTATAATGATAATGATATATTTAAAATAATTAAAAATAACTCATATAAAGATACTCTAATAATGGAAAAAATTAATAAGATTGTATATCAAATAAACCATATAAATAGCACTAATTTAATTAACTTAATAATGGATGAATTTGATTTTTATAATAATTTAATAAAAATTGGTGGCATTGAAGATGCAATGATACGTATTGAATATTTAAATAATCTAGCTATTACATTATCGAATATAGGATATGATATTGATAAATTTATAACTTATATAGATGATATATCTAATAAAGAATATGAAATAAAATATTCTTCAAATAAAGAAGAAGATAATAGTGTAAAAATAATGACTATACATAAATCAAAAGGATTAGAATATCATATTTGTTATTATTCCGGATTATATGCAAAATTCAATATTAGTGATTTAAGAGAAAAATTTACCTTTGATAATGAATATGGAATAATTAGTCCTTATGTTAAAGATGGTATATATAATACAATTTATAAAACACTTTTAAAAGATAAATATTTGAAAGAAGAAATATCAGAAAAAATAAGATTATTTTATGTAGCGATGACACGAGCTAAAGAAAAGATGATATTAGTAACTCAACTTAAAGAAGATAGTGAGTATAACAAAAATAATGGTATAATTGATAATAATACAAGATTAAAATATTCATCATTTGATGATATACTAAAATCAATTAAAAATGATATTAGCGAATATTTTGTTAATATTGACTTAAAAAATATTAATTTATCTAAAGATTATAATATAATTAAATCTGATAATTATATTAATAATATTCCTAAAACAAATGAAATAATTAATATAAATGAAATACATATTGATAATAAAATATTGTCAAACGAAAAGTTTTCTAAAAACACTCATGATTTAATACCATTAAAAAGTAGGGAAAATATGAAATTTGGTGAATATATACACTATATTTTAGAAGTAATTGATTTTAAAAATCCAAATTTAGATAATATAAATATAGATAAATACTATAAAGATAAAATTATTAAATTTTTAAATAGTGATATAATGAAAAATATAAATGATTTTAATATATATAAAGAATATGAATTTATGTATACTGAAAATGATATCTTATATCATGGTATAATTGACTTAATGTTAGAAAA